>NZ_DAINNK010000066.1:0-26532 GCF_036735925.1 Povalibacter sp. | reverse complement strand
AAGACTCCTATCTGTCGACCTTCTCGAACTCCAGGCTGGGCTGATCGCCCGGACGGAAGTAGACGTAGCGGCCGCTCATTTCCTGCAGTGCCTCGTCGCGCTCTTCGCGAGTGGCAAACCAGTGTTCGCGATTCCAGTCGCTGCCCACCAGATTCCGGAAAGGATCGGTGGAGCGCAGGCGGACGCGGATACCAAAAGGGCATTTCGCCGGGATCGGGGCGGCAAGATTGTGTTCGTGGCAGATAGGCATGATCGGATGACGGTTGATGCGACGCCGCGATGATACCTCTTCCTGTGGAGCCGGCTTCAGCCGGCCTGCTTCTTTGTAGGTCAGGCTTCAGCCTGACAGTTTTCAGGCCGGCTGTGACCGAAGGGAATCCCACGGGGAAGCCGGCCCCACAGAAGAGATGGCCGGCCGCAAGCACGAAGCGACGATCTGTCCGTAATCGGCTGCCGTGGGCGATACGACTGTCATCTTCCGTTTGACGCTCGTACATCGAATGCTGATGAACAGCTGTTTTTTAGCGTTCGCGCCACGGCCCCGCATGGACTCATCTGCGTGCATTCATTGCGGTTTGTCTCATCCATGGCTTTTTTGTGTGTTGCCGGCATCAACCTTCACAAGCGCCGAAACCTTTCGTCGCATTCGTGTATCTCATGGTCGTAAGTGACTTGTATACCGCGTCCTGGGGATGTCATTTAAACGCGCGGCAGGCACACACATGGGGAGCACAGAGAGGATGATCGTTCGCAGAACACAGGAGCTTCAGAGCACCGCGCTGTCCGCGCGCGCCGGCCACGAGGACAACGTCATCCTCGACCTGAATACCCAGCTCGTGGACTTCACGCTGGATGGCCGCCGTCTGGTGCTGCTCAGCGCATGGAGCGGCAGCGAGGAAGTCGCAGTCGACGGTCGGCGCATTGCGATCGATGACGACACCTGGATGCTCTCGCCGGCCGGGCCGCTGTCGGTGCGCATCCGCTCGCCGCACAACGTGCATTCGCTGACCATCCTGTTCCGTCCCGGCATGCCGGAAGAAGTGCTCGGCGCACTGACGACGCCGGACGATCGCATGCTCGAAGACGGGGAAATGCCGACGGGTTCGGCATTGCCGTTTGCTCCGCACCTGCACACTCACGATCGCAGCGTCACGCCGGTGCTGCTGTTCATCCGCCGGCATTGCGAAATGGGACTGGAAGATGCGCTCTGGTACGAGGAACAGCTCGCCTTCCTGCTCGAGCGCCTGCTGATCAATCATCGGCACCGGCTGGTGCGTGCGCGCCAGATCCCGGTGCGTCGCGCCTCGACGCGCCGCGAGATCCTGCGCCGCGTGTCGCTGGCGACCGATTTCATTCATACCAACTACGCCCGGCCGCTCATGCTCAGCGACATGGCGGGCGCGGCCTTCCTGTCGCGCCATCACTTCCTGCGCCTGTTCAAGCAGATCCACGAAATCACGCCCCACGAGTACCTGCAGCGCAAGCGCACATCGGTCGCGGCGCGGCTGCTGCGTAGCAGCCATCGGCAGGTGGATGAAGTGGTCAAGGAAGTCGGCTTCGATTCCCGCTCGACACTGTTCCGCGCGCTGCGGCGCTTTCACGGCCTGACGCCGCGCGAATGCCGGCACGCCACGGAGACGCCGGTGTTCATGGGGCAGACGACGGGAAACGGCGGATGGACGGCCGGTGATGAAGGTGGCGCCCGGCCGGTGCTCGCTGCGGCACACTAGACAAGACCCAGAGAGCCGCAAGGACCGCATAAAAGAAGCTCTTGTCTTCGGACCAAGACCACGCATTCGGCCTGGCATCGCGCAGGCCGGCTGCAGCCGAAGCCAGACATTCTTTTATGCGGTCTTTGCGGTTCTCGTCCTCTTGAACATCCTGGAAAAATAGCGGCCCGCCCACATCTCTGGCCTCGTCCGGCAGGTTGCCCGCAGGGAAGCATCTTCGTAGTCTGGCGTCCGGCCGGTTCATTCCCCGCGAGGTCGCCATGTTTTCATTCCGCAAGAAAGCCCAGATGCCCGATCCGGCCGATGTACTTCCCGGTCGTTCGACGCCGCTGTCCGTCCCGGTCAAGCACTACGTCAACGGCAATCGCATCGTGCCGCCGTTTCCGGAAGGCATGAGGCAGGCGCTGTTCGGCCTGGGCTGCTTCTGGGGTGCGGAGCGCAAGTTCTGGCAGCTGCCCGGCGTTTACAGCACGGCGGTCGGTTACGCCGCGGGATCGACACCGAATCCGACTTACGAGGAAGTGTGCAGTGGCTATACCGGGCACAACGAAGTCGTCCTCGTCATCTACGATCCGCGCGACGTCGACTACGAGGATCTGCTCAAGGTTTTCTGGGAGAACCACGACCCGACGCAGGGCATGCGCCAGGGCGGCGACATCGGCACGCAGTATCGATCAGGCATCTATACCTTCGATGCCGAGCAGAAGGCTGCGGCCGAAGCGAGTCTCAAGGCATACGCTGCTGCGTTGAACAGGGCCGGACACACCGCGCCGATCACGACGGAGATCCTCGACGCACCGACGTTCTATTACGCCGAGGACTATCACCAGCAGTATCTGGCGAAGAATCCGCAGGGATACTGCGGACTGGGCGGCACAGGAGTGTCGTGTCCGATCGGGCTGGCGGCGGCAGGCTGAACGTCGCTCAGGGAAGATTAATGAAGAGGCCGCGAAAGACCGCATATAAAGAATGGCGATTGTTCGGACCAGAACATGTTTTCTTTTATGCGGTCTTTCGCGGCCATCCTTTTTCTCATTCCAGTCGCTGCAGCACCGCCGTTCCGCCGAGCCCGCGCATCTGCCCGACGATCCATTGCTGTCGCGAGCGCACGTAACTCGACGGGGCGTTCGCCTTGAGGCGTTTTGGATTCGGTAATACCGCCGCGAGCAGCGCGGCATCGTAGGCGTTCAGCTTCGCCGCCGGCTTTCGGAAATACGTTTCGCTCGCGACCCCGACGCCGAACACACCCTTGCCGAATTCGGCGATGTTCAGATACGTCTCGAGGATGCGCTGCTTGGGCCACAGCGTTTCGATCAGCAACGTGAAATAAGCTTCGAGTCCTTTGCGAATCCAGTTCCTGCCCGGCCACAGGAACAGATTCTTCGCGACCTGCTGCGACAGCGTGCTGGCGCCGCGCACGCGGCGGCCGCGCTCGCGATCATCGAGCGCCTTGTCGATCGATTTGAAATCGAAGCCGAAGTGATCGGGGAAGGTCTGGTCTTCCGAGGCGATCACGGCGACCTTCATCTGCGGCGAGATCTGCGGCCAATCCACCCAGCGCTGTTTGACCTGGTACGACGGATTGGCCGTCGCGCCGATGACGCGCTCGCGCAGGATGAAGGCGGACGTGGGCGGGTCGACCCAGCGGAAAAGCAGGACGACGAGGATCGTGACGACGAACCAGCTCAGCAGCAGCCAGCCGATGAAGCGGAGCAGGCGGCGGAACATGCAAGCAAGGACGGAAGTTTTTCCACTGTGGGGCCGGCTTCAGCCGGCTTCTTCAAAAGGCCGGCTGAAGCCGGCCCCACAGCAGGAGGTATCTCTACTTCGAATCCGGAATCACCGTCACCGACTCGATGACGATCGCCTCGGTCGGCACGTCCTGATGCCCGCGGCGGTTGCCGGTCTTCACGGCGGCGATGGCATCGATCACTTCCATGCCGGAATCGACGCGGCCGAACACGGCGTAGCCGTAGTTGCTCTGGCCCTTGTGATCCAGGAAGTCGTTGTCGACCAGGTTGACGAAGAACTGCGAGGTGGCGCTGTCGATGGCGCTGGTGCGGGCCATCGAGAGCGTGCCGCGCTTGTTCTTGAGGCCGTTGGTCGCTTCGTTCTTGATCGCGGCACGCTGGCCGGGCTTGCTGTCCATGTCTTCGGTCAGTCCGCCGCCCTGCACCATGAAGCCGGGGATCACGCGATGGAACACCGTGCCGTTGAAGTAGCCGTCCTCGGCGTACTTGCGGAAGTTCTCGGCGGAAATCGGCGCCTGCTTGTCGAAGAGCTGGACGGTGAAGGTGCCTTTGGAGGTTTTGAATTCGAGCATGGGTGTCACTTCAGAAGGAAGAGGAAGAGCCGCGAAAGACCGCACAAAAGAAACATGACGGCGGAAAAAGTGTCTGCAATGACCGGAAGGGGCGTCATTGCCGGTGTCCGGCTGATCGCTCCTTCATGCGGTTTTTTGCGGCCTCAGATGCTTCCTTCCGTCACGCGCTCATGGCCGGCCAGATCGGCGTGGGAGCGTACGCGACCGAAGCCGGCGCGCACAAGCAGATCGCGGACGGCCGCGGCCTGTTTCCAGCCGTGTTCCAGCGCCAGCCAGCCTCCCGGCGCGAGATGCGCCGGCGCGGCTGCAACGATCTGTTCGATGGACTCGAAACCGGTGCGGCCGCTGATCAGGGCCATGTGCGGTTCGAAGCGGCGCACGCCCGGGTCGAGGTCGCGATCTTCCGAGGCGATGTAGGGCGGATTCGACACGATCAGGTCGAAGCGCTGGCCCGCCAGCGGCGCGAACCAGCTGCCGTGCAGCAGTTTCACGTTGGCGATCTGCAGGCGTGCGGCATTGCGCGTCGCCATCTCCAGCGCGGGTGTCGACGCATCGACGGCGAACACCTGCGCCTGCGGCCGTTCGTTCGCGATGGCGAGCGCGATGGCGCCGCTGCCGGTGCCGAGATCGGCGATGTTCGCCGTCGCGTCCTTGCCGATGTGTTCGAGTGCGCGCTCGACCAGCAGTTCGGTTTCCGGACGCGGGATCAGCACCGCGGGACTCACTTCGAACAGCAGCGACCAGAATTCCTGCTGGCCGCGTATGTATGCAATGGGTTCGCCCTGCATGCGCCGTTTCACGAGCTGCTGATAAGCCCAGCCCGCTTTCGGCGGCAGCTCGCGTTCCGGCGCGCTGCGAAAAGCCGTGCGCGACAGGCCCGTTACATGTTCGAGCAACAATTCGGCATCGAGCCGCGGCGAAGCGGAAACGCGCGAGAGCATCGTGCTCGCGGTATGCAGCACGTCGGAAACGGTCTGTGAGGTATCTACGGCAGGCATGAGGATCGGCAGGTCACGTACAATTCGCGCACATTATCCGATCCGCGCGACTCGGTCGCGCTCTGGCCAGTCGCCAGCCGCCCTCGGAGCCTCTTCGTCATGCACGTCTATTCCAATGCACTCGAAATGATCGGCCGCACGCCGATGCTGAAGCTCAGCCGCTTCGATACCGGTCCGTGCGAGCTGTATCTCAAGCTCGAAATGATGAATCCCGGCGGCTCGATCAAGGATCGCATCGGCCTGTCGATGATCGAAGAGGCCGAGAAACGCGGGCAGCTGAAGCCGGGCGACACGATCGTCGAAGCGACGGCCGGCAACACGGGCCTCGGTCTCGCGCTGGTCGCGGCGCAGAAGGGCTATCGCATGATCCTGGTGCTGCCCGACAAGATGAGCCAGGAAAAGATTTTCAACCTGCGTGCGATGGGCGCGGAAGTGGTGCTGACGCGATCGGACGTGGGCAAGGGACATCCCGAGTACTACCAGGATCTCGGCGCCGCCATCGCGCAGAAGATGGGCGCGTACTTCATCAACCAGTTCGCCAATCCCGACAATCCCAAGGCGCACGAGGAAACCACCGCGCCGGAAATCTGGGAACAGATGCAGCACAAGCTCGATGCCGTGGTCATCGGCGTCGGCTCCAGCGGCACGATCGCGGGCCTGGCCGCGTACTTCAAGAAGCACGCGCCGCACGTCGAACTGGTGCTCGCCGATCCGCAGGGCTCGATCCTCAAGGAGTACATCGACACCGGCAAGATGACCCAGAAAGGTTCGTGGCTGGTCGAAGGCATCGGCGAGGATTTCATTCCGTCGATCTGCGATTTTTCGCTGACGCGCCGCGCGTACAGCATTCCGGATGGCGAGTCGTTCTCGGTCGCGCGGGCCTTGCTGCAGAAGGAAGGCGTGCTCGCGGGATCGTCGACCGGCACGCTGCTCGCGGCTGCGCTGCACTACTGCCGCGAACAGAAGGAACCGAAGCGCGTCGTCACGCTCGCCTGCGACACCGGCTCGCGCTACCTGTCGAAACTTTTCAACGATTTCTGGATGGACGATCAGGGCTTCACGCAGCGCGAGAAATTCGGCGACCTGCGTGACCTCATCGGCCGCCCGCACGGCCAGCGCGCCACGATCACCGTCGGCCCCGACGATGCGCTCACCACGGCACACAACCGTCTGCGCAACGCCGGCTTCTCGCAGCTGCCGGTGATGGAAGACGACCAGCTGATCGGCGTCGTCACCGAGGACGACATCCTGCGGTTTGCGTTCGGCCGTCCGGAATGCTTCAACGAGCCGGTGCGCCATGCCATGACCAAGGCCTTCCTGCGCGTCGACAAGAGCACCTCGGTGAACAATCTGGTCGCGATGCTGGAAGTGCGCTCATCGGCCGCCGTGATGGATGGCGACCGGTTCCTCGGGCTGATCACGCGCTCGGATGTATTGAATTATTTGCGGAGGCAGGTGAGATGAGGCTACAGGCTACAGGCGACTGGCCGGAACAGTCCTTCACGGCCGCCATTCCTCTCCCAGAATCTCGCTGTAGCCTGTAGCCTGTAGCCTGTAGCCTTCACCTGTCACCGCCAATCCCCATGTCCCACTCCCCCCGCCCCCTCGGCTTCGCCACCCGTTGCATCCACGCTGGCCAGTCGCCCGATCCGTCGACCGGCGCCGTGATGCCGCCGATCTACACGACGTCCACGTATGCGCAGTCGAGCCCCGGCGTGCACAAGGGCTACGACTATTCGCGCACGCGCAATCCGACGCGCAATGCCTATGAGCGCTGCATCGCTGATCTCGAAGGCGGCGTGCGCGGTTTTGCCTTCGCCTCGGGCATGGCGGCGACCAGCACGGTGATCGAACTGCTCGATGCGGGCAGCCATATTGTTGCGACTGATGACCTCTACGGCGGCACCTTCCGCCTGTTCGAACGCGTGCGTCGTCGTACCGCCAATCTCGACGTCACGTTCGTCGATCTGTCGAACCCGGAAGCGCTGGCCGCCGCCATACGCCCGGAAACGAAGATGATCTGGATCGAAACGCCGACCAACCCGACGCTGCGGCTGGTCGATATCGCGCAGGTGGCGGAGTTCGCGCGCAAGCGCGGTCTCATCACGGTGGTCGACAACACGTTCGCGAGTCCGTGGGTGCAGCGGCCGCTGGAACTCGGCGCCGACCTGGTCGTGCATTCCGCGACCAAGTATCTGAACGGTCACTCCGACATGGTCGGTGGCGTCGCCGTCGCGGCGAATGCCGAGCTCGCCGACAAGGTGGGATTCCTGCAGAACGCCATCGGCGGCATCGCCGGGCCGTTCGACAGCTTTCTCGCGCTGCGCGGTCTCAAGACGCTGCCGCTGCGCATGCGCCAGGCCAGCGAGAGTTCGCTGCAGATCGCGCAGTGGCTGGAGAAGCATCCGCAGGTGTCGCGCGTGCTGTATCCGGGCCTGCCGAGCCATCCGCAGCATGAGCTGGCGAAGCGCCAGATGAAGAACGGCTACAGCGGCATCGTCACCTTCTTCGTCAAGGGTGGACTCGAAGAGACGCGCACCTTCCTCGAACGCCTGCGCATTTTCACGATCGCCGAGAGCCTGGGCGGCGTGGAAAGCCTGGTCGATCATCCGGGCCTGATGACGCATGCCTCGATTCCCGCGGACAAGCGCAAGGCGCTGGGGATCGATGATTCGCTGGTGCGGCTGTCGGTGGGGATCGAGGACACCGACGATCTGATGGCGGATCTGGGCGAAGCGCTCGGCTGATTCAGGATGATTCTTCCTGTGGGGCCGGCTTCAGCCGGCCTGGAATGTCAGGCTAAAGCCTGACCCACAGAAAGAAAGCCCTTCCTGACCTCCTTGCCATCCATCCCGTCGCTCCGCGATGATCGGGCCGCCGTGTACCGGGCGCGGCTCATACAACAGAACGCAAGGGAGGCTCACGATGGCGATTCAACCGACGCAACCGCAGACGATCGGTGGTGTTCTCGATACCACGTTCCAGCTCTACAAGGGCTCCATCGGCAAGGTGTGGATCCTGTGTCTGCTGGGCGCGATCGGCGGCACGCTGCCGTCGCTGTACATGGTGTTCGGCGGTTCGGCCAATCCTGCGGATCCGCTGGCCGCGCTCGGCATGATGTCGAAGCCCGGTTACTGGCTGGCCAATCTTGCGACGATCATTCTGTCGCTGTGGTCGATGGGTGCCGTGTATCTCAAGGTGCATGCGATCGGCACGGACACCGACATGGGTCTGGGCGAAGCGCTGACGACCGGCCTGCGCAAGGTACCGTTGCTCTTCGTGACCGGCGTGCTGTTCGGCATCGCGCTCGCCGTCGGCCTGGTACTCCTCGTCATTCCCGGCCTCATCCTGATGGTCAGTCTGATGCTGTGCTTCAACCTGGTCCTGTTCGAAGACAAGGGTCCGATCGCCGCGCTGACCGGCAGTCACAATCTGGTCTGGGGCAACTGGTGGCGCACGACCGCGGTCCTTACCGTCGGTCTCATCATCGTGATGGTCATCTACGTGGCTGTCGGCGTGGTGCTGGGCGTCGCGATTCCCCTCATCGGCCTCGGCGCCGGCGACCCGCTGATGGTGGGTCTCATCAGCGGCGTGATCATCGGCGTCCTTGCGAGCGTGGTGCTGACGCCGTTCTACGTTTCGATGGGTATCGCGCTCTACTGGGATCTCAAGATGCGCAAGGAAGGCGGCGATCTCGCGGCCCGCGTCGGTTCGCTCGGGACCGCCTGATACGTGCGAGCCTGGCTCATCACCCTGCTGTTGCTGGCTGCGCCGGCCGCCGGATCCCAGGAAGCGGATCCTGCGGCCGGCGCAGTCGTTGCGGCTCAGGATTCGCTTGCCCGGTGCATCGAGACGGCGACCGGCGATGAAGTGGGACTCGCGGATCTCGAAGCGGCCTGTCCCGGCATCGAACACGCGCTGACCCAGTCGGGCTATGTCGGTTTCATCGGCGAGACGGAAACGGAGCAGTTGACGACTTACGGTCTCGCCGACCTGCAGTACTTCATCGAGCGTTACCCGTACTCCACCGATGGCGGCGCCTTGCCCGAGCACGACGTGAATCGGCTCGCCTCCATTCTCGATGCGCTGCAGGAAGAGCAGCGCGCCGACCGGCCGCCGACATTGCTGGAGCGTTTCAAGCGCTGGCTGAACAGCCTGATCCGCCGCCAGCAGCAGGAGCAGGATCCCTGGCTGGCGAACTGGCTGCGCGATCTCGATGTGTCCGAGCGCATCGTGCGCGCGATCGTCTATGTGTCGGTCCTGCTGATCATCGCGCTCGCGATTGCCGTGATCGTGAACGAACTGCGCGCTGCCGGCGTCTTCCGCCGCCGCGAACGCCGGTTGGCTGCAGCGCCGGCCGCGAGCGGCGACGTGCTGGATCTGTCCCGCGCGACGCTGGCCGACCTGGATCGCGTAGCGCTGTCGGAGCGTCCGGCGCTGTTGCTGCGTGTACTGGTGAACACGCTCGTGAGCACCGGCCGGCTCAGGACGGAAAAGAGTCTCACGCACCGCGAACTCGGAACGCGCGCGGCTTTCGATGCGATCGACCAGCGCCAGTCCTTCAATCGTGTCGCAGCGCTCGGCGAGCGCATGCTCTACGGCAATCGCAACGTGCCGCCTGAAGAGATCGACGCCGTCATCGAAACGGGGCGTGCGCTCGATCGGCAGCTCAACGTGCCGCGGGCGGCGACATGAAGGACCGCTTGCTGACCCTCGCGCTCGCGATCGGCGCATTCGCGCTGTTCTATGTCCTGTTCCTGCATCGGCCGTCGCAGCCCCGGGAGCAGGTCACGCGGCCGATCACGACAGAAAAAGGACCAAACGGCTATCTCGCGCTCATGCGCTGGTTCGAGGCCATCGACGTGCAGCCCGTGTCCTTGCGCGAGCGGTTCCAGGCGCTCGGTGAACTCGAAGGCGTGCCTGCGACGGGCAATCTCCTCATCAGTACGGCGCCGCACCGCTACCCGATGCGCGATTCCGAAACCGCGCCGTTGCGCAACTGGGTTTCGGCCGGCAACACGCTGCTCGTCGTCGCTGGATTGTCCGATACGCCGGAATGGTCGATGGGCGAGGGGATCGATACCGGTTTCATGAAACACATGGAAGCGATGACGGGGCTGCGCTTCACGCAGGCCCATGCGCAAGCCGATGCTGACGACGAGGCAGCGGCGGAAGAGGGCGAGGAAACGACCGAGCCCGCCGACGAAGTCGAACCGGCAACGAAGACGCCGGCCGAAAAGCCCAGGCCCTTCGCCAATCCCTTCCAGAAGCTCGACGAGCCGCTCGAATTTTCGATGGTGCCGAACGGCGAGCATCCCTTGCTGAGCGGGGTGAAGCGCGTCGATGCGCGGTCCGAATACGCGACGTCGAAATGGCGCGTCTCGACGGCCTCGATGTCGGACCTGGTGCTGGAACTGGCGAGCGATCCGCAGACCGGCGAACCGGTGCTGTGGCTCATGCGCTATGGCAACGGCCAGATCCTGGTCAGCGCGTATGGCAGCGTCTTCGTCAACAAGCTGCTGGGCGAACAGGACAATGCGCGGCTGCTGGCGAACATCGTGCGCGGGTCGCTCGGTCCGCAGGGACGTGTCGTGATCGACGATGCGCACCAGGGGCTCGTCGCCTTCTACGATCCCGAGAAGTTCTACGGCGACCGGCGACTGCACGCGTCGCTGTGGTGGCTGCTGGGCCTGTGGCTGGTGTTCGTCCTGGGTTCGCAGCGCCTGCGCGCACTCGACAGCCGCTGGCAGCCCATCGACATCACGAACTTCGTCCGCGCCAGCGGCGGATTTCTGGCGCGCGTGCTGAAGCCGGCGACCGCCGCGCAGCAGTTGTTCACGAACTTCTTCAACGATCTGCGTCGCCAGACCGGACAGCCGGCCAACGGCGCGCCGTTGTGGGACTGGATGGCAACCCGCGCTTCGCTCGCCGCGAGCGATCTGCAGCAACTGCGCGATCTGCACGAACGCACGCAACGCGGCCGGCGCATCGACCTGCCGAAGCTGCAGAACCTGCTGGTGCATGTGCGACAGCAGCTCGCCTGATTCACTGGACTGGAAGACCCGCATGAGCAAGGCACTGGAATCCTTCGAACGCAGACTGCAACAGGAACTCGGCAGCGTCGTGGTCGGGCTGCAGCCCGTCGTGCGGGCCCTTGCGATTGCGATCGTCGCGCGCGGTCACGTGCTGCTGCAGGGCGCGCCGGGTCTCGGCAAGACGCTGCTGAGCAAGGCGTTCGCCGCCAGCCTCGGCGGCACGTTCAAGCGCGTGCAGGGAACGTCCGACCTAATGCCGGCCGACATCACGGGCGTGCACGTCTTCGATGCCGAGCGCAAGGATTTCACGTTCCGTCACGGTCCCGTGTTTGCGGACGTGCTGCTGGTCGACGAAGTGAATCGCGCCGGGCCGAAGACACAATCGGCGCTGCTCGAAGCGATGGAGGAGCGTCAGGTCACGGTCGATCGTCACAACTACTCGCTGCCGCCGAATTTCCTCGTCGTGGCCACGCAGAATCCGCGCGAGTTCGAAGGCACGTATCCGTTGCCCGAATCGCAGCTCGACCGCTTCATGCTGCGTGTCGATCTCGGCTATCCGCAGCGCGACGACGAACTGGCGATCCTCGCCCGTTACGGCAATGTCGATGCGCATGCATCCGGCACGTCGCAGCAGCCGATCGGTGCCGAGGCGATCGAGGCGGCGCGTGCCGAGGTCGAATCCATCCATGTCGCGCCCGAACTGTCGGGCTACGTGGTCGATATCGCCGCCGCTTCGCGCTCGCACGCGCATGTGAGTCTCGGCCTCTCGACGCGCGGTGTGCTGGCATTGCTGCGCGCTGCGCGGATTGCTGCCGGCATGCGCGGCGCCGACTTCGTAACGCCCGACGACGTGAAGCAGGTCGCGCCGCTGGTGATTCCGCACCGCCTGATGCTCGCTTCCGATGCCGTGCTCGAAGGTGTGACCGAACAGGTGATCACGCAGCGGCTGCTGGATCAGACGCCGGTGCCGAGATGAGGAGACAGGCTACAGGCTACAGGCCACAGGCGGGTGTTGGTTCCGGCTCTGGCTGTAGCCTGTAGCCTGTCTCCTGTAGCCTGCCCCCAATGAGCCTGCGCCAGAACGCCTTCGTGCTCGCCGTGCTGACGGCCCTCGTCGCCATCATGGGCGCGTGGAGCGGCGATGCGACGCTCGCAGGCCTGTGGCGTCTGCCGCTCGGGTTGCTGCTGCTCGGGCTCGCCTATGAAGGCTGGATGACGACGCGTGCGCATCTCGGCCTGACCATCGAACCCGATCAACGCGGCATTCTCGGACGCGGCGGGTCGCTGCAGATCAGCGTGCAGCATCAGCTGCACCGCGACGCGCTGGTGGAACTCGCGCCCGAGGCGCCCGCGCTGGTGGAAGTCGATCCAACCGTGCAGTTGCTCATCGCGCCCGCCGGTGCACCAGCGCACACGCATCTGCGCATCACGCCACGCCGACTGGGCGAGCACGCCTGGCCCGCCATCCGCACGCGCATCGCCGGGCCGCTTGGCCTCGCCTGGTGGCCGAAGCGGCTCGCGACGGATTTCAGGCTGCAGGTCATGCCCGAAGTGCTGCGCGACGATGCGCGCCGTGCGGGCGCCGTGTCATCGGGTGCCAAGCCGCGCCAGCTCGCGGGCACGGGTTCGGAGGTACTGCAACTGCGCGACTATCGCGCCGGCGATCCGCAGCAGCTCATCGACTGGAAAGCGACCGCCCGCAGCGGCCGCCTCGTCAGTCGCGACTTCTCCGAAGACCAGCATCTGGAGATCGTGATCGCCATCGACGCCGGACGCACCGGCGCATTGCGTGCCGGCGATCTGGACCGCTTCGGGCACTACGCGAATCTCGCGGCGCGCTTTGCCGAGCATGCCATCGCGCAGGACGACCGCGTCGGCCTCGTGCTGTTCGCCGATCGACCGCTCGCGGCCCTGGCGCCGGGACGCGGCACGAGCGCCGTGGTGCGCATCCGCAGACTGCTCGCGGCCTCGAAACCGGTGCAGGCGGAATCCAATCCGCTCAACGCGGCCCTGCGCATCCGCTCGCTCGTCCGGCATCGCAGCCTCGTCGTGCTGCTGACCGATCTCGATGATGCGACGGTTGCCGGCCAGCTCGCTTCAGCGGCGCGACTGCTGCTGCCCAAGCACCTGCCGCTGATTGCCGGCCTCGCCAGTCCCGAAGCCGAAAACATGCGGCACGCCGTGGCGCATTCGTGGCTCGATCCGTACGAATCGCTCGCGGCGCAGGAGTACTGTGCGCGCCTCGAACGCAACGTGCTGGCGCTGCGGGCGCTGGGTGCGCCCGCGGTACTCGCACGACCGGATCAACTCGAACGCGCCGTGTTCGATGCGTATGCGGGGTTCAGGCAGCGGCGACGGGTGTGAGGGTGGCGGTGCTTACTGTAGGTCAGGCTTTAGCCTGACTCTTTTCAGGCCGGCTGAAGCCGGCCCCACAGGCAGAGCAAATCCTCAAGTCAGTGCCACTGGGTTGAAGCCCGGGCTCCACAGGAAGAAGGCTCCTGCAACCTACTCCGGTTCCGATTCCCTGGACGGGGGCGTTCCTGACCCGATCCGCCCCGCCTTCCGCAACGCCTCGCGCAGCACATACTCGATCTGCGCATTCACGCTGCGCAGTTCATCCGCCGCCCATCCCTGTACGGCATCGAGAACCTCGCTGCTGATGCGCAGCGGATACGCTTTTTTCTCTGCCAAAACGACTTACGACGTCAGTTGTAAAGCGTGCCGGTGTTGACGATCGGCTGCGTGCCGCGCTCGCCGCACAGGACCACGAGCAGGTTCGACACCATCGCGGCCTTGCGCTCCTCGTCGAGATGCACGACGCCCTTCTGCGCCAGCTGCTCCAGCGCCATGTGCACCATCGAGACCGCGCCTTCGACGATGCGCGTGCGGGCCGAGATGATGGCCGCCGCCTGCTGCCGCTGCAGCATCGCCTGCGCGATCTCCGGTGCGTAGGCGAGATGGCTGACCCGTGCTTCCAGCACCGTGACGCCGGCTTTCGCGAGCCGCTCCTCGATCTCCTCGCGCAGATGCGAATTGACCTCCGTGGCATGCGAGCGCAGCGCGATCTTGCCGTCGTCGTGCGAATCGTAGGGATGACTCGTGGCCATCTGGCGCAGCGCCGATTCCGCCTGCACCTGCACGAAGTTCTCGTAGCTGTCGACGTTGAAGATCGCTTCGGCCGCGTCGTGCACGCACCACACGACCACCGCGGCGATCTCGATCGGCGAGCCGTCGAGTTCGTTCACCTTGAGCTTGCCCGATTCGAAATTGCGCACGCGCAGACTCACCGGCTTCTTGGTGTAGAGCGGATTGGCCCAGCGCGGGCCGCTGTTGCGTTCGACGCCGACGTAGCGGCCGAAGAACTGCAGGACCGCCGCCGTGTTCGGCTGCACGATGAAGAATCCCAGCCAGAGCACGCCGATCAGCAGGAGCAGCAGCCCGCCCGCGATCGGCAGCCGCTGTTCGGCGAGCGTCAGGACGATCCACCAGCCCGTGAGCAGCGTGGCCGCCGCCAGCACGATCACCATGGGCACGCCCGGAAGGGTTCTGACTTGTCGCTCCTGCATGGCCTTGCTCCCGCTCTTGCTGTGTGTTGTGTGCCGGAAAGATATCAAAATGATATCTATCAGCAAGGACAATCTGGCGATGAGGTCAAGTCATTGATTCTTCAGGAGGGAATGGTCGCACCCGGCTCGGGCTTGCGCCCGAACAGTCGTCCGGTAAGGGCGGCGACCATCACCACCGCATAGCCGAACCCCACGATCACGCGGTTGATCATCGGGAAATCCGGGTCGGGCGAGAGATAGCCCTCGATGAAACCGCAGCCGACCAGGAGCAGCGCGCACAGCACCAGCAGACGACTGGTGCGCGCCGTGGCGTGCTGGAACGATTCGCGCCGCGTGCCATGCGTCGGGCGGATCAGCGATTCGCCGAGCATCACGCCCGCCGCGCCGGCAATGCAGATCACCGACAGTTCGACCACGCCGTGTGCCGTCACGAACTTGAGCAGTTCGCCCGCCATGCCGTGCTGATGCGTGAAGGCGAAGATGCCGCCGAGCATCAGGCCGTTCATGCCGATGATGTAGAACGTGCCGAGTCCGAAGAAGACGCCGACTACGAATGCGGTCAGGCTGACGACGATGTTGTTGGTGAGGATGCCCACCGACAGCACCGATGACGGCATGACATTGAGCAGACCTTCCGTCCACAGCTTGCCGCCCTCGACGCCGTTGATCATTTCCTCGCTCGCCAGCAGGCCGATGAGTTCCGGATAACTCGAGACCAGCCACCAGCCCGCCGCGGCGCTGAGCGCGAACAGCAGACCGACCCACTGGATGGTGAAGCGCAGGTCATGCACCACTTCCGGAATTTCCTCGCGGAACAGCGTGCGCAGCCGCGCGCGCCAGTCGTGCGGCTTGCGATAGATGATGGCGTGCAGTTTCGCGTAACGCGCTTCGAGCGCGCGCGTCACGCGGCTGCCGGGCAGGATGCGGCGTGCAATCGACAGATCGCGACCGAGTGCGCGGTACATCTCCATCGCGTGCAGCGCGTCGGCCGTCGTGTGATCGCGCTGGCGTTCCAGCCGGTCGAGCTGCGGCAATACCTGCTGCCAGGTTTCGATGCGCGAGTTGAGCCACGCCTGCAGACCGGCTTCGCTACTCATGCGCGTGCCGTCCCTTTGAGCAGTGCCTGCAGATGCGAGCGCAGTTGCGGCGAGGTCTGCAGCAGCAGCGCCTCGGTCGATGCCGCCGGATCGACGCGCAGGATCAGCGAGCGGGCGATGTTCGCGCGCATCGTGTCATCCAGCGTCCACCAGCGATCCAGCAGCTCGTGAATGAGATCGGCGGACTGCGGCGACAGTCCGTTCTCGGGCGTGTCGTTGCGCAGGCCATCGAAGGACTTCACCGCGCCGGCATCGTCGTGGACCAGCAGCGTGCCGGCCGCCAGATCGCCGATACGCACGTGCTGTTCCGTGAAGATCACGACGCCGAGACCCAGCAGGTAGACGAAGGGCAGGCTGTCGACCAGCCGGAAGACATTGCGCAGGAGCAGGGCGCCGGCGCCGGGAATGTCGCCGGTCCGCGAGACGATGCGCACACCGGCCATGCGCTTGCCGGGCGTGCTGCCGCGCATGACGATTTCCAGGATCGGGTGATACAGGAAGTAGATGACCGTCGTCGGAATCCAGATCGCGAGTTGCCCCATGCCGCCGCGCGGCGTGCTGTCATCGAACAGGTTCAGCGAGCCGGCGCGGATGAACAGGGCGGTGAACAGCCACGCCAGCGCCAGCACCAGGCGGATGTGCCAGTCGATGACGAAGGCGTAGCTGCGACTGCCGGCGCCCGCGATGCGCAGTTCGACGTCGACGCCGGTGACGCTCTGCAGGGTGATGGTCGGAGTGGAAGCCATGGAGGGTGACGGTCCGGGTTGTCGTCGTCGTTTGTCCGTACCCTACACGGTCCGCGTCACCGCTTGCACGTCCTCATTCGACGATCCTTGCCAGCTGTTCCGCCTGGTATTCCTGCTGCAGCGGCTGGATCACGGGTTCCAGCTCGCCGTTCATGACGTCGGCGAGCTTGTACAACGTCAGATTGATGCGGTGATCGGTCACGCGCCCCTGCGGGAAGTTGTAGGTGCGGATGCGTTCGGAACGATCGCCCGAGCCGACCTGCGACTTGCGCGACTGGGCTTCGGCCTGATCGCGCTTCTCCTGTTCCGCCGTCATCAGGCGCGCCTTCAACAATGACATCGCGCGCGAACGGTTCTTGTGCTGCGAGCGTTCGTCCTGGCATTCGACCACGATGCCGGTGGGCAGATGCGTGATGCGGATCGCCGAGTCCGTCTTGTTGACGTGCTGGCCGCCGGCACCCGAGGACCGGAACGTGTCGATGCGCAGCTCCGCCGGATTCAGATCGATCGCTTCGATCTCCGCCAGCTCCGGCAGGATGGCTACCGTGCAGGCGGACGTATGAATGCGTCCCTGCGCTTCCGTCGCCGGCACGCGCTGCACGCGATGCGTGCCCGCTTCGAATTTCAGGCGCGAGAAGGCGCCGCGACCGACGATACGGCTGATCACTTCCTTGTAGCCGCCGTGTTCGCCCGCGCTTTCGGAAAGCACTTCGACCTTCCAGCCCTGACCGTCCGCATAGCGCGAATACATGCGGAACAGGTCGCCTGCGAAGATCGCGGCCTCGTCGCCGCCCGTGCCGGCGCGCACTTCGAGATAGATGTTGCTTTCGTCGCGCGCGTCCTTCGGCAGCAGCAGTTTCGCCAGTTCGCCGCTTTCGTCGTCGATGCGCTCGTTCAGGCTTTTCAGTTCCTCCTGTCCGAGTTCGCGCATCTCCGCGTCGTCGCCGTCCGCCATTTCCTGTGCGTGCGCGCGTTCGCCCAGCAGTTGCTGATAGTCGCGATAGCGCGTGACGACGGGTTCGAGCTTCGCGTATTCCATCGACAGCTCGCGAAACTTGTCGTTGTTGGCGATGACCTGCGGGTCGGCGAGCAGCCCGCTCACTTCCTCGTGCCGCTCGACGAGCTTTTCCAGTTTGTTGCGGATCGAATCTTTCATGAAGAAGAAATCAGAAGATCTCCACGGGGAACACGGGGATCACGGGGTAAGAAAAACTGAAGCTCATGGGTACAGGGCAACAGGCGGTCAGCGGACTGACGTTTTTTCTGTTTCCGCCCCGTGCTCCCCGTGTCCCCCGTGGAGATCTTCTCCTTCGGGTCTTGTCTGTTCGGACACGAGCAGTGCCTTCGCCGCCGCGACGATCTCCGCATCGCCGCGTTCGGCGGCTTCGCGCAGGCGCTGGCTGGGGCCGTGCAGCAGGCGGTTGGTGAGGGTCGCGGCGAGGAAGTCGATGACTTCGCCTGCGTCGCGGCCGGCGGCGAGCATGCGGCGGGCCTGTTCGGTCGTCTGCGAACGCAGCACGTCGGCATCGTGACGCAGTTGCCGGATCGTGGGCACGGCATCGAGCGTCTTGAGCTGCTGTTCGAACTGTGCGATTTCGGCGGCGATCATCTGGCCGGCATCGCGCGCCGCTTCGCGGCGCGATTCGATGTTTTCGTTGACGACGTTCTGCAGGTCATCGACCGTGAACAGGTAGACGTCTTCGAGTTTCGCCACTTCCGTTTCGATGTCGCGCGGTACGGCGATGTCGGCCATGAACATCGGCTTGCGACGCCGCGCGCGCAGCGCGGCACGAACGGCGTCGTAGGTGATGACCGGCGTCGGGCTCGCGGTCGAGCTGATGACGATGTCGGCTTCGGGAAGATGCGTTGCGAGCGCTTCGAGACCGATGGCGTAGCCGTCGAATTCCTTCGCCAGTTCCTGCGCGCGCTCGAGGCTGCGGTTGGCGATGATCATGCGGCGCAGACCGTTGGCGTGCAGGTGACGGGCAGCGAGTGCGATCGTCTCGCCGGCGCCGACCAGCAGGGCAGTGTGCTGATCGAAGTCCTCGAAGACGGTGCGTGCCATCGCGACGGTGGCGGAGGCGACGGAGACCGCATTGGCGCCGATGCGCGTTTCGGTGCGGACGCGTTTCGCCACGGAGAATGCGGTCTGCAGCAGGCGGTTCAGGTACGGACCGGTAACACCGTGGTCGAGCGCGGCGCGATAGGCGTCCTTCAGCTGGCCGAGGATCTGCGGCTCGCCGAGAACGAGCGAGTCGAGGCCGCAGGCAACGGAGAAGACGTGCTCGACGGCGGATCGGCCATGCAACTGATACAGCGAGTCCCTGAGGTCGAGGTTCTGCGAAGCCAGGTCATGCCAGTCGCCGAGCCAGTCGGCGACGGGTGCGCCGGGCGTGTCGGTGAAGGGATGATCGGTAAAGCAGTACAGCTCCGTGCGATTGCACGTCGACACGATGACGGATTCGCGCACGCCCGGCACTGCCTTGAGATTCCGCAATGCTTCCGGCAGATCCGTCGCCGCGAAGACGACTTTCTCGCGGATTTCGACGGGAGCGGTGCGGTGGTTGATGCCGATGACGACGAGTGTCATGTGGGATATCGCGAAACGGCCGCGATTGTCCGCCGAAGGCCGGCGGGATGACAAGTTTTGCAGGGGTTCCCTGATATAGTGCCCGCACGATGTGTCACACCGCCAAATTCCCCGATTTTTTCCCTGCGAGCCGCCTGCTGTTCATCGCGACCATGTTGTCGGTGGCGATGCTGTTCGGTGGCTGCGCCAGTGCCGGCAAGCAGGCGGCCGCCAAGGACGACGCGGTTCCGGACGATCCGAACGCGCTGATCCTCGGGGCGGAAGTCGCCCTGCAGCGCGGCCAGTACCTCGCCGCGTCGAAGGCCTACGTGAAGGCCGCACAGAATGCCCGCGACGAAACGCTCGCCGAGCAGGCGACCAAGATCGCATTCGAACACCATCAGTGGACGCTGGTGCTCGCCGGCGCAGAACGCTGGCTGGAATTGAATCAGACCAACGAGGAAGCGCGACGCTATGCGGGGTTTGCGGCGCTGCATCTGTACCAGATCGATCGTGCCGCGGAACATCTGTCGATCCTGCTCGATACGGCTTTCATCAATCCGCCGGCAGGTTTTCTCGCACTGCTGCCGCAGCTCGGCGATGAAGGATCGCCCGCCGCGACGAGCGCGGTCCTGCAGAAGCTGGTCCTGAAGTATCCCGATCTGACCGAGGCGCATTACGCGCTGGGTCGGGCGGCGCTGCAGTCCGACAATTTCGCCCTGGCCCTGCAACACGCGCAGAAGGCGCATGAGCTCGGCCCGTACTGGGCGCCCGCGGGTCTGCTGCTGGCGCAGGTGCAGATGATTCGCGGCGACAACGATGCTGCGCTCGCGACGGCGAAGTCGGTTCTCGATCAGGACGGCCAGGATTCCTACCGCCTCGAGTATGCCCTGATGAAAATGCAGGCCGGTCGCGAGGAGGAAGGTCGCAAGGATCTCGAGGCGCTGACGGGGAGCGATACCGTGTCGGCCGTGGCCGAGCGCGCGCTGGCCGACATCGAGTTCCAGTCGGGCAATCGCGACGCAGCGGCGCAGCGCTACGGCAACCTGGTCACGAGCGGCCGCTTCGTCTACGAGTCGCTGTTCTATCTCGGCGCGATCGCAGAGCTGCGCGATGCGTCCGACGAGGCTGTCCAGATCTACAGCCGCGTAACCGGCAGCGACCTGGCGATGGCGGCGCAGTCGCGCGTCGCGCGACTGAAATCCGGGAAGGAAGGACTCGACGCCGGTCTCAAGCATCTCGAAGACTTTGCCAGCACGCGACCGCAGTACACGCTCGACGCGATCACAGCGCGTGCCGGCCTGCTGGCGAACAGCGGCGATGCGGCGGGTGCCATCGCATTGCTCGACACGGCATTGAAGGAATATCCCGATGCTGCGGAGCTGCGTTTTGCGCGCGTCTTCCAGCTCGAGGATGCGGATCATGTCGATGAAGCAGTGCGGGAGCTGCGCAAGCTCGTTGCGGACCGCCCCGGCGATCCGGTGGCCGAAAATGCCCTCGGTTACACGCTGGTCGATCGCACCGGCAAGGCGAAGGAAGGACTCAAGCTGATCGAGCAGGCGCTGGCGCAGACGCCGGACAGCGGCGCCGTACTCGACAGCATGGGCTGGGCGCTGCATCGCGTGAAGCGCGACGAAGAAGCGCTGACCTACCTGCAGCGTGCCAAGAGCCGCATCAGCGATCCCGAAGTCGACGTGCATCTGGTCGATGTCCTGCTCGCGCTGGGTCGCAAGGACGAGGCGCAGACCGTGCTCAAGGAAGCGAGCGAGCGCTACCCCGACAACGAAGATCTGCAGTCGCGGGTCAAGTCGCTGCACGAATAGTCATCGATGCAGGTCATCGCCATGCGAGGCGTGCTTCAGCGTTGCGCGATGCTGCTGGTCGTCACGACGGCGCTCGCGGCCTGCGTCAGCCAGCCGCAACGAGCGCCGGTTCAGATTCCTGAAGATCTCAACGAACTCGCACGCTGGCAGGCGCGCGGTCGCATCGGCGTGTCCGGCGTGGCAGGCGGCGGCTCCGGTTCATTCGAATGGCGGCAGGACGGCGATCGCGCCGACATCCAGATTCGCGGGCCGGTCGGCATCGGCAGCGTGCGCCTGCAGGTCGAAGGCGATGAAGCCGATCCGCAGGTGCGACTGCAGACGGGCGACGGTGTGACGCTGGAATCGCAGGCGGCGTGGGATGAACTGGAAGCGCGGCTGGGCGCGCCCGTGCCCGCGGGTCATCTGCGTTTCTGGATGCTCGGGCTGGCCGCCCCTGGCGATCACGCATGGGATGCGGCCGCCGCTGCCGGACAGAAGGCGCTCGAACAGGACGGCTGGCGCATCGTGTACCAGCAGTATTCCAGCGACGCCGGCGCGCCGGTGCCGGTGCGCATGAATGCGAACAATGGCGCGACGCGCGTGCGGATCGTGGTCGATCGCTGGCAGCTCGGACAATGAACGACGGCACGCGCGGCGAATCGCTGGGCGACGCGGCGCCCTGGCCTGCACCCGCCAAACTCAATCTGTGCCTGCACATCGTCGGGCGTCGCGCCGACGGTTATCACCTGCTGCAGACGGCGATGCAGTTCATCGATCTGGCCGACGAACTGCGGTTCTTCATTCGCCCCAACGGTGTCGTCGAGCGGTTGGGCGGAATGGCCGAGGTGCCGGCGGAAAGCGATCTGGTCGTTCGCGCTGCGCGGTTGCTGGCAAGTCACGTGAATCCACAACCCGGCGTCGCGATCGACCTGCACAAGCGCATCCCCGCGCAGGCCGGGCTCGGCGGCGGCAGTTCCGATGCGGCGACGACGCTGGTCGCGCTCAACCATCTCTGGAACGCGGGACTGAATCTCGACGAACTCGCCGCGCTCGGTCTGAAGCTGGGCGCCGACGTGCCGCTGTTCGTCCGCGGTCATGCCGCGTGGGCGGAGGGCGTGGGCGAGCACCTCACGCCCATCGAGCCGCCCGAAAACGTGTACCTCGTCATCAAACCGCAGGCTGCCGTGAGCACGGCGGAAATCTTTCAGGCCGCTGAATTGACACGTAATTCCCCCGTCACGACAATACGCGCCTTTCTCGCGGGGGGTGGCCGCAACGACTGCACTTCCACCGTGCGCGGGCGCTATCCAGAGATCGCCGAAGCGCTTGATTGGCTTGAGGAATTCGGACACGCACAGCTGACCGGAACCGGGTCGTGCGTGTTCGCTGCCATTGCTTCGGAGAGTGCAGCCAGCGCGGCCTTGCGGCGCGTGCCGACGCGCTGGTCAGGCTATGTCGTACGGGGACTGAACCGTTCGCCGTTGCTGGAAAGGTTGGGAAGGGAAAGTGATGAGGTGATCGGGTGATGAGGCAGGCCAGGGCTTTCCTGCGCTGCGTTCATCACTCCATCACCTGATCACTTTCTTTTGGGGCGTCGCCAAGCGGTAAGGCAGCGGGTTTTGATCCCGCCATACGGTGGTTCGAATCCATCCGCCCCAGCCAGTTTTCGAGTAACGGCGTGTGGGACGTGGGGTGTCGGGTCCCGGCCTCGTTACCTGTTTCGCGGGGAGCGTGAATGGATCGTTCAACGATGGCGGTGTTCTCGGGCAACGCCAACCAGCAGCTCGCGCTCGAAATCGCGCGTCACCTGATGGTGCCGCTGGGGCGCGCGTCGGTCGGCCGTTTCAGCGACGGCGAGACGACGGTCGAGCTGCTGGAGAACGTGCGCGGTCGCGACGTGTTCATCGTGCAGCCGACTTCGCCGCCGGCGAACGACAACCTGATGGAACTGCTGGTGATGGTCGATGCCGCGCGACGCGCGTCGGCCGCCCGCATCACCGCAGTCGTGCCGTACTTCGGCTATGCGCGCCAGGATCGCCGGCCGCGCGCCATGCGCGCGCCGATCACGGCCAAGCTGGTGGCGAACATGATCGCGGGCGCGGGCGTCGATCGCCTGCTGACCATCGATCTGCACGCCGACCAGATCCAGGGATTCTTCGATATCCCGGTCGACAACGTGTACGCCTCGCCGGTGCTGCTGGGCGATGCCTGGAAGCAGAAGTACGACGACCTGATCGTCGTATCGCCGGACGTGGGCGGCGTGGTCCGCGCCCGGGCGCTGGCGAAGCGGCTCGACGATGCCGATCTCGCGATCATCGACAAGCGTCGCCAGCGCGCGAACGAGTCGGAAGTGATGAACATCATCGGCGAGGTGGCGGGCAAGACCTGCGTCCTCATCGACGACCTGGTGGATACCGCCGGCACGCTGTGCCATGCGGCGAAGGCATTGAAGGACAACGGCGCGAAGCGCGTGGTGGCCTACATCACGCACGCCGTGCTCTCGGGTCCGGCGATCGAGCGCATCTCGAAGTCGTCGCTGGACGAACTGGTCGTGACGGACACGATCCCGCTGAGCGATGCCGCTCGCGCCTGCCGCCAGATCCGGCAGCTGTCCGTCGCCGGCCTGCTTGCGGAGACGATGCGTCGTATCCGCGATGAAGAGAGCGTGAGTTCGTTGTACATAGATTGAGTGACGCAGGTCACGAGGTGACGAAAGTGACGAGGGCAAGAATCGTCACGGACATCGCCCGGTGATCTGTGTCCCAGGTATGCGGATCAGTTTTGGTCGCGAATCGATCTGCATGCGTTCCGTGACGGGATCGCGTTGGTGGTTCGGGTGCTCTGCGCCTGCGTCACTCGCGTGACTTTCGTCACTTTCGTCACTTTGTTTGGAGTCATCATGAAAACCTCTTTTGATCTCGTCGCCGATCCGCGGGATGGCGTGCAGGGGAAGGGTGCGAGCCGCCGCCTGCGTCGTTCCGGCAAGGTTCCGGCGATTCTCTATGGCGGTCATCAGGAGCCGCGGCAGATCACGCTGGATCACCAGAATCTGCTGACGCTGCTCGTGAACGAGCGCTTCTATTCGACCATCATCTCGCTGAGCATCGCCGGCCAGAAGCAGGCTGCCATCCTCAAGGACGTGCAGCGCCATCCGGCCAAGAACCAGGTCCTGCACATGGATCTGCAGCGCGTGCTGGACAACGAGCCGATCCGCATGAGCATCCCGCTGCACTTCAAGGGTTCGGCGGGTTCGCCGGGCGTGAAGACCGAAGGCGGCATCGTGTCGCACCTGCTCAACCAGGTCGAAGTGCTGTGCCTGCCGAAGGATCTGCCGGAGTACGTCGAAGTCGACATGTCCGAGATGCACATCAACGAGATGAAGCGTCTGTCGGATCTGCCGCTGCCTGAGGGCGTGCAGTTCGTGGCGCTGGCGCACGGTCGCGACGAGCCGGTGGTTTCGATCCATCATCCGCGTGCCGAAGAGGCGGAAGCGCCTGCGGCGGCGGCCGCGGCGGCAGCGCCTGCTGCTGGCGCAGCTCCTGCGGCCGATGCGAAGAAGGAAGAAGCCAAGCCGGCTGCTGCGAAGAAGGACGGCGGCAAGAAGTAATGGCGGTCGGGCGGCCGGTTCGCCGGCCGCCCGGTTCCTTCCATGTCCGGTACTTCCATCAAGATCATCGTCGGCCTCGGCAATCCCGGGCCCGAGCACGTGCTCACGCGGCACAACGCCGGGTTCTGGTTCGTCGATGCGCTGGCGCAGCGACTCGACGGCCGCTTTCGCAGCCATACGCGTTTTCAGGGCGAGATCTGCCGCGTCACGATCGACGGCAGCGAGATCACGCTGCTGAAGCCTGCGACCTACATGAATCGCAGCGGGCTCGCGATCCGCGCGCTCTCCGATTACCTGAAGGTCACGCCGGCGGAAACGCTGGTGGTTCACGATGAACTCGATCTGCCGGTCGGCGACGCCCGTTTCAAACTGGGCGGCGGTCACGGCGGGCACAATGGTCTGCGCGACACGATCACGCACATCGGCGCCGATTTCTGGCGCCTGCGCATCGGCATCGGTCATCCCGGCGACAAGTCGCAGGTGATCGACTACGTGCTGCGCCGCGCGCCGAAGGCCGAAGAAGACCGGATCCTCGACTCGATCGCCAATTCGCTCGATGCCCTGCAGGTGTTCCTTGGGCAGGGGGCGGAGAAGGCGATGAATGGGCTGCACCAGAAGAAGTAAATGGGCATCAAATCCGGAATCGTCGGCCTGCCGAACGTCGGCAAGTCGACCCTGTTCAACGCGCTGACGCGCGCGCAGATCGCGGCAGAGAACTATCCGTTCTGCACCATCGATCCCAACGTCGGCATCGTGCCGGTGCCGGACCCGCGCATCGACGAACTCGCGGCCATCGTGCATCCCGAGCGCACGCTGCCGGCCACGGTGGAATTCGTGGACATCGCCGGCCTCGTGGCGGGCGCCAGCAAGGGCGAAGGGCTCGGCAACAAGTTCCTGTCCCACATCCGCGAGACGGATGCCATCACGCACGTCGTGCGCTGCTTCGAGAACGACGACATCGTGCACGTCGCCGGCCGCATCGGCCCGCTCGACGACATCGACGTGATCAATACCGAACTGGCGCTGGCCGATCTCGATACCGTCGAGCGCGGCGCGCTGCGTGCGGAGAAGGCTGCCAAGGCGGGCGACAAGGATGCGATCAAGCTGCGCGATCTGCTGAAGAAGCTGCGCGAGCACCTGGACGCCGGCAAGCCGGCGCGTTCGCTGGTGAAGGATGCGGACGAAGTGCGCATGCTGCAGGAGCTGCACCTCATCACGCTGAAGCCGCTCATGTACGTGGCCAACGTGGCCGAGAACGGCTTCGAGAACAATCCCTATCTCGATGCGGTGCGTGCGCGCGCTGCGGAAGAAGGTTCGCAGGTCGTGGCCGTCTGTGCGGCCATCGAAGCCGAGATCGCGCAGCTCGACGAAGCCGATCGTGCCGACTTCCTCAACGAACTGGGCCTGGAAGAGCCCGGCCTCAATCGCGTCATCCGCGCCGGCTACAAGCTGCTCGGGTTGCAGACGTACTTCACGGCGGGCGTGAAGGAAGTTCGCGCATGGACGGTGCGGGTCGGTGCGACCGCGCCCCAGGCCGCCGGCGTGATCCATACCGATTTCGAGAAAGGCTTCATCCGTGCCGAAGTCATCGCCTACGACGACTTCATTGCCTACAAGGGCGAGCAGGGAGCGAAGGAAGCCGGCAAGCTGCGGCTCGAAGGCAAGGAGTACATCGTCCGCGAAGGTGATGTAATGCACTTCCGGTTCAACGTCTGACGAAAACCCGCTCCGGAGGAACTACATGAGCCTGCGCAATTTCGGTCTGGTGACCTGCATCGCAACCCTGACGCTGGTGGATACGCCGGCGTTTGCCCAGCAATCCACGACGCCGCAGCGTCAGCCGGATCCGGCGCGCGTCGTGCAGCGCGTGCGCGCCGCGGACTACCAGCCGCCCGCAGGCGTCGACTTCCGGTCCGTCACCATCGTCTCGGACGGCATCCGGCTGCATGGCGAGGTATTCACGCCCAAGGACACGCCCGCAGGCACGAAGCTGCCGGCCGTCGTCATGGCGCCCGGCTGGGGCGGCGTCGCGGCCGGGTTCCGCACGGATGCCGTGGAT
>NZ_DAINNK010000065.1:4675-29761 GCF_036735925.1 Povalibacter sp. | reverse complement strand
GACGCTCGTACATCAAGGCATCGTCGAGGAGACGCAGGATGGATATCCGGTGGCGGTGCTCAACAAGCAGAGTTGGGAGGTGTTGCGCGGAGGAAGGAAGGTCCTGCTAGCCGAGCCTACCCGAGCAAAGCGACAAAAGAAGGGCAAGAAGGAGATACCAGCTCACTCCCTCACGCCGGACGATGCGCTTTTCGAAACGCTGCGTCGCCTGCGCAAGCAACTTGCTGACGAGAGCGGCGTCCCGCCCTATGTGATCTTCCATGACGCAACGCTTCGCGAGATCGCGGCGCGCAAACCTCGTTCACCGACCGAACTGTCGGTTATCAGCGGTGTTGGCCAGCGAAAACTTGATCGCTACGGCGCACAGTTCCTGGCAATTGTGCGGGAGAGTACCAGCAGCGAAGCCGATACGGCTGAAGCTGAATAGTGATCTCACCAGCGGCAATACGGCCCGCCCTATTTCACGAGACGGCGATCGACATAGCCAACGCCTGCAGCAGCCTGGACCTGAATGAAATCGCCCTCTTGCTGCTGCAGCACCACTACTTCTTCACCCTTCGCAAGCAGAGTCATCACACTCGCTTTTTCTGGTGACGAGTAAATCGGCACGTTCGCGATTTTCGCCACCACCACATCTCCCACCGATGTCGCCGGCTTCCCGCCACTCGCCTTGGCGACCGCAGAGGATCCCTTGCCGGACTTGAAGCGCGCGTACATCTGATCGAAGCTCGATGCGCTCCAGCCAGACAGCCGCTGATCGCCTATCAGGAGAATGGGCACTCCCGATCCGTTGAGCGCTCGATAATCCGCATATCCGCGCGGACTTTGCTCGATGTCGTATTCGACGAACGCCACTTGGCGCGACTGCATGAACTTCCGCGCCTGCGTGCAATACCCGCACCACGCCGCGCTGTACAGAATGACGCGCTCCGGGTCGATCGCGACGGAATCGGTCCGTGGCGCAATCACCGGCACCACGACGGAGCGAGCTTCCTTGTAGAGCGCAGTCGTCTGACGTGCGGTGCGATTAACTTCCCGGGCTCCGCGCAACACTTCGGTCAAACCATCCGCCATTGCGACGCCTGCGACAGCAAGGCAGCCTGCAAGAAGCAACGGAATTCCTGTGAAACGTATACGCGCTGACATTCTGACCTCCATGTCGTTCAATCCATGCCTCATTCGCGATTACTGAATACGCAACTTCCCCAGGGCCGCCAGGATATCCTTGGTATCGATGCTTTCCGCATCGTGAGTTACCAATGTGAAATAGACCAGATGACCCGACGAAAGGAGAACTCCCTCGACGGTCTGACCTGGGCTTTCCGACTGCTGACTACTCGTTACAAAGTAGTAGCCCACACTAGCGTCGAACGCGGTGACTCCAGTTTCCTTTCCTCCGGCAGCTGCCAGTGAGGCCGACCGCAATCTGATGACAAGGTCTCTCACCAATTGAGAATCGATCGTCTTCTTGGCCTGACTGATATCAAGCAGTCTGATTCGCAGTCGTTGCGACGTAACATCATTCACTTGTTGCCGCGCTTCAAAATAGATTGTCCCATCCTGCACGAACGGGTAGCGATACTCCCAGTGGTGGGGCCACGGGATTAGAAGCGTGGACTGCGGGGCAGCGCTGCCGACTCCGCAAATGGCAACGCAAATAACGAGAAGAGAAACCCGTAGAGGAGTACGCGAGTCCATTCGCTGCTTCCGATTTAATTGCTGAATTTTGCGTTTATCCAGTGAGAGCAGGCAATGCACATTGCAATCACTATTGCCTGAACGGCAGATTGTCGCAGTCAACACTTACTCGACGATACCGATTGCGACCTTCGCGGGAACTCGCATTCATGAAAGCGGCGCGGTCCAGAGCGATCTGACATGTTCACGAACAGCTCTCTTTTCCGGTACATGAAATGCCGATCGCATACTTCATCCTTACGTTGGATTGCACTTGGCAGGCTATTTCTGGCCGTACCGAGGGGGATCACCGAGGCGCATGCGCCTGTCGGCGACGACTTCCGCCTCAACGGCGAGCACTTCGGAGCTCACGGATTTTTTGAAGGGGAGATTCTCGCAATCGAAAGGCCAGCTACGTCCAAATCTCATCGCGGCATTCGCCGCGTACCGACATGAAGCGCGGATACGCTCTCGCTCATCGAACGTGGTTGTGATGTCTAGGGCATGCTCCATAGCGGCACGTGCCATGGGAAGACCCTGGTAGCCACATCGCGACATCGCTCGCACTACCACACGCGCAGCGCCCGAGAGCTCACTTGAAAATGAATGCTCGCTCGTCGGAAGTCTTGCCTGAGCGTCGTCAGGCCTGTACTGCCTAACGCTTTGTCGCTCTCCGGGGCCGCGTGTCATCGATATTCGAACTTTAGGTGAAAGCGCCCATAGACTTGAAGCAATGCTCGAACTTTCCGTACTGGCTATCCATCCGGGCTTGAAGACGATGATGTGCGCAGACTTTTGAGCCAACGGTCGATTGAACGTAAAGGCATCGAACCGAAAGCGACCGAGACTGTCGGTTCGGGTTACGCGCGTCCCCATGCACTTATCCATTCGATACCGCGGGTCGGGCCCGTATGGAATGTTAATGAGCGGTTCCTCGCCGTTGAACACTGCAAAGACCCACGCACCCTCTATCAGAGCGCCATTTGTCGCATCGGCAACACTACCGTTGATCCCCCATCGATCAAAGACAACCCAGTCCACCAAAAGAAGGACTAGAACCGTTAACACAACGGTCCGTTTCGGGTGCATCTCAATCCGAACGACGGCCTTCCAGCGACTCATTTGACTGCCTTGTCCGTTCAGCGCCTCGGTTGATCCTCGCAGTTGCCAGGAATATTTCTGATCGGCTGACACTCCTCGTCTCTTGGGAGGAGCAACCCGGTGAACGATCCGGTTGGGATCCAGCCAATATTGTCCCAGCGATTGCGAGCCGCGCGATAGTCGCCAGGCCAAGGCTCGATTTCAATCACCTCACCTTGTTGGTTCCGAAGGCCCATGACAGCTAGCCATTCATTCAAAATCTCAAGGCGGTCCTCTTCATCCGCTGTCGATGCGTTGAACTTCTGCAGTCCCAAATTGACTTCGGACAGTCCCTGCGACTCCCGCCAGTCGTCGAACGTCTGTTCGAGGCCGATCCGCGCGTTGGCTTGTGGACTGCTCTCGTCCCAGGCCTCTCTGCCGGCAAGCTCCCGCCAAGTGATTTGCGGCACTGAAGCCCCTAGATTCTGGCGGTTGCGAGCGATTTCATCCTGGAACGTCGTAGTCAACATATTGAAGACCTCGCTCTCCATGCGCAGCGTCCGCAGTTCGTTGTAACGCCAGTGGCTGGCGTCGGGTGGCGTATAGGTTACCCGAGCCGCGCGTTGTGTCCATGCCATGCATTGGTCACGCGTCAGCCCATTGATCACCTGCGCTCCGCCGAGGAAGTGATGTACCTCACATCGCGAGGGCTCCTCGGGTGGCGGGGTGAATTCACTTCCTAGCGCCTCCCGTGCCTGGCCGCGTCGCTCGCACTCCTGCTCCGTCAGTCCACGTACGATGATAGGTCCACGACGTAAATGGAGAATCCGGCACTGAGAATCACCAGGCCGATCATCCTGGTTAAAGGTGCGATCAGGGGCTTCGTATCCCGACGGACCGTGCACACCAAAATGCCCCGTATCGGCGATTGGTGTATTCAGTCCGCTGCTCTCGATTGCATACGGCATATTCAGGGAATCGCGATGGGCGAACGTATCCTCGAAGGCGTGCAGGTACTCCCCGTAGAGCTGATATCGAGCGTTGTTGATGTCAGTGAAGGATGGCATTGGGCATAGCCCTGGTGTACCCGTGGGATGTGTTGCCACCCAAAGCTCACGCAATCTGGCTGGGTCAGTGCTGGCCAGAAGATTGCTAAGTTGAGTTGACGATGGATTCTGAAACCGCATGAGTATGTCGGACGTGCGATCCCCGTACTGTCCAGCACTGTAGTTCAATACGAAGTGATATAGCGGCAGGGCTGGGTCGTTCGACCCAGTGGGCACCGGACCGATTTGCGTGGTGGGCATCGTCAAAGGATTTCTGTCGATATACTGCGTCGCGATCGCAATCGTTCTAGCCACATCTTGTGGTAATCCCGCGACCAGCGCCAGAAAGTACGTCATGTAGTAGTGAACTACCTCGTCGTACAGCCCGAGGGAATCCGAATGCGAGATCGGATTCCCGTGCACGTACGCATACTTGTTTGCCCCGTCAAACAGCCCCAACGGATCCGGCGTCAAGTACCGCCCGGTCTCCGGATCATAGTCCCGCATGACGTTGTAGTACGTACCACTCTCCGCATCCGCGTACTGACCAGGGAAACGCAGGTTGAGCGTGAGTGCGTTGTTGTCTCCGTCCGGATCTTCATCGATGTGCGCGACGCCGAATGGTTCGTACTCTGCGCTCCAGACGACGCGGCGGGTGGCGTCGGTGATGGAGACGGGCGTTCCGAGGTGGTCGGTGTGGATCCAGAAGATTCTTCCGGACTCCATCAGGGCGACGGGATGGGCGCCGAGGTAAAGGTATTCGCGCGTTACCTTGCCGCGTTCGTCGGCTTCGGCGATCAGCTGGTGCCGTTCGTATAGATAGAAGGTGGTTTCGGGTCTCGCTCCCTTGTAGAGAGTCTTGCTGATCCGTTCTCCGGCGGTGTTGTAGCGATAGGTTGCGACGAGTTTTCCGTCGACGTGCAGGCTGATGGGGCGGCCTTCGCTGTTGTATTCGTAGCGTCGGTTGGCGATCTGTAGCGGGTTGCCGGCGCGATCGTAGGCGATGTGCTCTTCGAGCAAGCGATTGGAATTGGCCGCATAGCGAAAGTCGCGAGCAGCATCAGTTGCAGACGGAGCACTGGATGATCGGCGGTTGCCGTTCTTGTCATATGCATAGGTGAACTCGCCTGCGGGGATTCTTGCGGCCGTGAGTCGACCCGTGGCGTCGTAATCGTACGATCTGGGAGTTCGGCCATCGCTGATTCCTGTCAGGCGGCCGGAGTCGTCGTACGCATACTTGAATGCCGCCAGGCCCAGCAGGGTACGGCGCTCAAGATATCCAGCCTTCGGTTCGTACAGATTCCGCAACTCAAGGCCATTGCCGTAAGTCAGCCGCCCCATGGCATCGAGGGGACGGGCTTTCTTCTCGGTCGTTCTGGCATCCAGGTCGCCGAGGATCAGTTCGCTTCGCAGCATCGATTCGCGCGTGATCGCGCGGAGCGCTCCGTTCTGCGTGTAGTGGTAGCGCAGCCGCTGGCCGGACGGCAGTGTCCGGGTATCGAGGCGATTCTGCGCATCGAACGTCTGCGATGTGGTGAACGAACGATTGGCGATTCTGCGTTCGTGCGTGACGAGCCGGCCGTTCTCGTCATACCCGAAGCGTTCTTTCTGCTGTGGAGCAACGATCTCGACCAGCCGGGAGGATCGATAGCTCAACTCCGTCACGTCTTCACGACGATGGATTCTGAGCAGGCGATTGGCTGCGTCGTACTGGAAGCGCATGATCTCGCCGTTCGCATCTTCCTTCTGTGCCAGATTTCCCGCGCGATCATATGCATAGCGGAGCGTGCCGCGGTCGGCGCTGTCTTCCTGGACCTGTCGGCCGAAATCATCGTATCGATAGTTCGTCGCCGCGCCGTTCGGAGCAACGACACCTGCAAGCCGGTTTTCGTCGTCGCGTCTGAAACGAGTGACTCCACCATCGGCTGCCTGCATCGATTCGAGCATGCCACCGAAGCCATAGGCGAACTCGGTGGCATTGCCGAGCGGATCGGTGATTCTCGCCGGTTGCGAGTCGTCGTCCGTATAAGCGAACTGGCGTAACGGCGGACCGTCGCCGTCGCGGACTTCCATCAGTCGACGCTGCTCGTCATAGACATATTGAAACCATCGCACCGGAATATTCCCGGGCATCAGCAGTGCTGCGGCGACGACCTGGCCGTCCGCGGCGTACTTCAGCACGCCGCCGATTCCCGACTCATCCAGTGCGAAGCGATTGGGCCGGCCGGCCTGGTCATATCCGATTCGCCGGATGCGCCCATCGGCATCGACTGTTTCAGTCAGTCGACCGAGACCATCGTAGACATAGCCAGTGCTGCGCTCACCGCTCGAGAACAGCTGGGTCATGCGAGTCAGCCGCCCTTCTTCGTCGTATTCCACGCGCTTCGGCGGGGAACCCGGCTGGTGCATGAGCCGCGGACGTCCTGCCGGATCGAAATCGGAGAACTCGACCCGTTCATCGCCCGGCATGAGGATGGCCGTGGTCCGTCCGAAGTCGTCGTACTGGAAGCGTGTGACATCGTTCAGATCGGTACGCGGTCCGTCGATCGCGAGCAACGTCGAGTGGGCGTCGTAGTCGAACCGGATCGTTCGTTCGATGCGTTCGTAGCCGCTTTCCCCGGAAGGCGTGTAGCCCCGCTCCAGGAACGACAGCGGCAAACCGCTGCGGGTGTACTTCACCTCGATCGAGCGCACCGCCCCCGGCTTGATGCTCGGCAGTTCCACATGCGACGGCTGATCGGCATCGCCGTCGTAGCTGTACTGGACGACCCGTTCGTAACCCGCCCCCTGATCGCGTTCGATCAAGATCAGACGCCGCTCGTCGTCATACGCGTATCGCTGCGATGGCGATCCCCGGGCCTCGATCGTTTCCACCTGGAAGGCATCGTTGAACGCATAGCGAACGTCGCCCACACCGCAAGTGCCGCAGCCCGGCCCACGGACTTCGGTCACCAGTGCGACACCGTCACGAATGTCGGTGACGTAACGACTCACGCGCCCGAAGGCGTCCGTGACATCGGTGTAGCCCTTGCCGTATTCCAGGCTCACCTTGCCTGCCGCGTCGGGATGAGATGACAGGATGCCGCGTCCCGCCGCGTCGTATTCCCAGTGAGCAACGGGGATGAGACGAATCTTGCCGCCGTAGGCAGGCAGACGGACGCTGCCGGCACGCAGATCCGTCAAGTGATGCGGATGGCGCGAGTCGTTGTACTCGTAATGCCGGGCGCGGCCGCTTGCCGATACGACCTGCGATAGATTGCCGGCGGCATCGTAGCCATAGCGCCACGAAGCGCCACCCGGCGCGCGGATGCGCGCGATGCGGCCGTTCGCGTAGTACTCGAAGGACAGCTCGCGTCGCTGCGGATCCACCACCCGCTGCAATCGCTGCTGATCGTCGTAGTGCAGCGTCACGATGCGGGACTGCTCGCGCAGAACCGTCAACCGGCCGGAGCGGTCGAACTGCAGTTCCCGTCCCGACCGCCAACGCCACACGTACCCTTCGTCGGACTTCTCGACGACACCATCGCTGGCTCTCTGCGCGACGAAGCGGCTCGAATCCTTCGATCCCGCAAAGCGAAGACGGCGGCCATCTGCCTGCCATAGCAGTAGCGACTCGCCATCAGCGCCCGATTCGATCGACGCCTCATATCCATGACGCCACCCCGCCCCCATCACGCCGGCGCGCGCCGACGCTTCGCTGTTGTAATGACGGACGAGCGACAGGCCGAGCGTTCCCGGCAACGCAGGCAGATCGATCTCGCGTTGATACTTGTTGCCCGTCACGACATGGATGGGATTGCCCACGCTGAGCGAAGGCAGTTCGACGCTCGGCAGCGAGGCTCCGTCGCCGCCGTTCCCCGATATCGGGAATGGACCCGGCCCCGGCGTTACCGGCGAAGAATCGCCCGGCGGCCCGGGATTCGACGGGAACGGACTGCTGCCGCCGTCCCCACCGGAACACGTCGTGGACGAACCGCCGTTGGCGCCGCCTCCGCCCGCACCGCCGCCCGAGCCGGAACCGGAACCACCGCCTTCACCGCTGCCCGGCGATGATCCGCCGCCGCTGCCGTCGCCCGATCCCTCGCCGAAGCCGAAGAATCCGTCCGCGAGACTGCTGCCTTCCTGCTCGCCCGATTCGCTGTCGCCCGCTCCCTCTTCGCCTTCTCCGTCATCGTCCTGCGCATCATCCGGCGGGCGCGCATCGGCCGGAATGCGATCCACGTCCGGCAGATCGCCGCGAGCCACAACGGCATCGCTCATCCGCGCCGGACTCTGCATCCGCACGGTCGACGTCGTCACGATGGGTAGCCGGCCGCGACGCAGCAGCTGCTGCTCGAACGCATCCATATTCCCGACACGGCGCGCCGACAGCAGGATGCGCGAAATGAACCAGTTGACCAGCGGCACCTTCAGTTCGTAGCCATAGGTGATCTCGACGCGCAGCAGATTGGCGTCCTGGACGTTCACGCCGCTGAGTGCGCCGACGCTGGTGCTGCGGGCGTGCAGGCGATCGTTGGGTATCTCGCGCACGCCCTCGACTTCCTCGCCGAAGTCTTCGAAGGCTTCGCGGGTGGGATTGAGAATCCGGATGCGCGCGTCCTGCACCAGCGATGCATTCACACGCGCGATCGTCGCCGCCACGCCTGCGACCGATGAATCGGGCGAATACAGCGGCGCCAGTCCGCGGGCGAGACCGCCACGGATCGCAGCAGGCTGGGCGTGGCCGACCGCGCCGGCGCGCGCTGCCTGCAGGGCTGCGAAGTTCAGTGTCGCCTTCGCTTCATAGATGAGCCCGAACTGGATCGCGCCGAGGATCACGGCCAGCAGGATCGGCAATGCGATCACCGCTTCGACCATTGCCGCACCCGCAGATCGCTGCCGGATGCGACCGCGCCAGCGCGAATGCGTCTTCGAGGGGTCCCGCGTCGAACAGGCCACGCGTTCCATGCGAATTCCATTGCGGTAGGAGAGTCCTCAGTGTGCTGGCGCCTCGCGGACGTGCGGCCACGAATTTCTCGCCATTCCCCGAGAAATGGCACACTGGCGGCAGGTCACGACAGGAGCTCCCGTGAACGCCGCACCCACCCTCCGTGCCGAACGTATCGGGATGCTCGACACCACGCGCGGCATTGCAGTCCTCGGCATCCTGTTGATGAACATCGTCGGCTTCGGCCTGCCGGAAGCCTACGAAGATCCGACCAACTGGGGCGGGCACGAGGGCGCCGATCTCTGGGCATGGCGCATCAACGCGCTGTTCTTCGAAGGCACGATGCGCGGTCTCTTCACGCTGCTCTTCGGCGCCGGCGCCCTGCTCTTCCTGCAGCGACAGGCACATCACGACGCGCACGCAACACGCGACCTCGGCGGTACGGCGCTCTATTTTCGCCGTACGGTATTGCTGATCCTGTTCGGACTGATCAACGCCTACCTGTTCCTGTGGGAAGGCGACATCCTGTTCTACTACGGCGTGACCGGGCTGTTTCTCTATTTCTTCCGCAAGCTGCGCACGCCGGCTCTGATCGCGATCGGCCTCGCCGTCCTGAGCGTGCCGACGATCGTGAATCTCACGGACCGCATCGAGTACGACGAAGTACGCACGCGCGCGGAAGCCGCGATGAATCTGCAGGAGTCGGGCGCGACACTCACCGACGAACAGCTGCACGCCATCGACGAACTCAACGAGGAGCATGCAGATCACAAACCGGCACGCGAAGAAATCGAACGCGCCATCGAGCGCATCAAGGCAAGCTATCTCAGCGCGTTCCGCTATCTGAAGAGCCGCACGTTCTATTTCGAGACCACCTTCTTCATCCGCTACGGCTTTGCCGAATGTCTCGGCATGATGCTCATCGGCATGGCGCTGCTGAAACTCGGCGTTCTGTCCGGCAGTGCGCGACGCTCGACCTATCTGACGATGATGCTCGCTGGCTACGCCGTCGGTCTCGGCGTCAATGCCTGGGAAGTGCAGATGCTCGAAAGCTCGGGATTTTCGGTGGACGCCATCGTGGACACCTACGTGACCTACGACGTGGGCCGCGTACCGCTGACGCTCGCCCATCTGGGACTGATCGGCTGGCTGTGGCAGACGCCGGTGCTCATGGCCGCAAAGCGTGTCCTCGCACGCGTCGGTCAGATGGCACTCACGAACTACCTCACTCAGAGCATCCTCTGCGGTCTCCTGTTCACGGGCGCGGGACTCGGGCTCTTCGGCCAGTTCGAGCGCCACCAGCTCTACTATTTCGTGATCGCCATCTGGGCGCTGCAGCTGCTGTGGAGTCCGTGGTGGCTCAACCGGTTTCAGTTCGGTCCCGCCGAATGGCTGTGGCGCTCGCTCACGTATGGGCGTCGTCAGCCGATGCGGATTGCATCGCCGACTTCTGCGGCATCGGCGGGTCGGTCACCGTCGACATAGTTGCCGCGCTGCGCGCGTCACCGACCTGGCGCTCCGTTCCTGGCGCCGCTGTCGTACGTCGTCGATTCGATGAGTTGGTCGACGCTGCCGTCCGGTTTGTAGGAAACCGCCGTTGTGTTGACCTGCACGTGATCGGGGAAGTACTGATACGAGGTCACCCCGATCATTTTGTCGCCTGCGTACATGTATTCGCGCAACGGCTTCCTGAAGCCCAAGCTTCCCGCGTCCTGATCGATTTCCTGGATCACCTTGCCATTCGCGTCCTTGATGAACTCGATGAGTCCGTTGTCCGTGGACACTTGCAGCGCTACCAGGCGAGGATCATCCGGCGCCGGCCGCACGGGCGCGCTCGACAACTGCGCCACCGCGGATGCAGCAGGTGTCGAATCGGTTCGAACTCCCTCCTTCGGCAAGCTCGCCTGCTGAGCCGCCGCGTCGGTTCGCGGCGGCGCATCGTCCGTCGATCTGCGGTTCAGATAGATCGCACCCGCAATAGCGACAGCAACGACGATCCCGGTAACGACAGTCGTCCTGGACATGACTCCGTCTGCTCCGCTCATGGCGCGAAGGCCACGTCGTCGATCCAGACCGTGGTTCCGGGACCATAGTAGTCTTCCCTGACATACCGCCACTCGATGTCGTGCGGGCCCACGGTGATCGGTACGGTGGTCTGCGTCCACTGTGTCGCCGCCCAAATCGACGCCACCTCAACTCCGTCGACGAGGACGGCGAGGCGGTCGCAGCACCCCGACGAGCTGTCGAATCTGGAATGGAAGCTGAGTCGGCCAGCCGCAAAGACCGCGCGGAATCGAGTGCTGCTGGACTGCTGGACGCCGACCGCTCCGGATCTGATGCTCGCGCTGCCCGTGCGCGCCACCGTCGAATCGAGCATCCAGGGCGCACTGCTTCCTGCCGGCGTCGACCATGCTCTCCAGTCCGGCGTGCCCTCGAAGCCCTGACTGAAGCTGGTGATCGGCGACGGCAGCCCAGTCGGGTCGTTCGGATCGCCTCCGTACAGCGCTTCATCAAAGTCCGTGTAACCGTCGCCATCGGAATCGGGATCCCACGGATCGGAGTTGTAGGTGAGCAATTCTTCCCTGTCGTTCAGACGATCGCCATCGCTGTCGGCCTGGGCGGGATTCGTCGCATACGTGACGATCTCCTCGAAGTCCGTCAGCCCGTCGCCATCCGAATCGACGACCGTCGGGTCGGAGCGATTCTGATACTCGTCAGCATTGCTGACGCCGTCACCGTCCAGATCTCCGAGCGCATCCGCTGCATTCGCGTCGCTCAATCCGTACAGCTGTTCCCACCACCGCGGGAGGGTATCGAGATCCTGATCGCCGAACGGAAGCGCGAGGAATGCGGTGGTGTTGTTCACCACGTGAACCAGGAAGGCACCGGTCTGGCCGAACGCGATGCGCAGTGGTTGACCGAGGTACTGGTAGCTCGCAAGGACGGCGCGCGTATGCTCGTCGCGAATGTCGAGACGATCGGTCGTGTCGAGAGTGACCAGGACGCCATCGCGCCAATGAGCATCTGCGATCGCCGCGCCCAACGCGCCGGCGTATGTGAGCCCCGGGGAGTCATAGACATCGCCAGTACCGAGCAGAATGTACTGACCATCCGGCGCTACGCGAATCGGCGGCTCGATCGAGAACGAGCCGTGATACGGACTTTCGCCTTGTCCGGCGATCGAACCCGTCGTCTGATCGATCACTTCATAGTGCAGGTCGTTCGGGCTCATCCCATCCCGGAAGAAGTACACGCGCGACGTCACGGGGTCCCACGCGTAGTCTCTCGATACCTGATTCCACTCCCGCTGATCCGTGAGCACGCCGTTGCGATCGAAAATGTAGTGCGTCGCCCATGCACCGCTCGGATCCTGAGCCAGCACATAGTTGCCGACCGCCGCCAGCCCGCCGACTCCCATCGAGGTGTTGGCGAATGGCGTCTCCGGAGCGTTGCTCGCGGAAACGTCCACATACCGGATCGCGCCCGTGCTGTAGCCCAGGTACAGGCGCTGATGGGCACTCGAATAGCTCATGGTCGTCGGCGCCAGCGTGCTGAATCCCTGATCGATGCCGACGACATACGGGTTGAGATACTCACCCGATGCGATTGACCATCGATAGACGCGCTGATTGGCTCCACTCAACAGGTAGATGACGTCATCGTCGCTGGCGATTTTGTCCGGTATGTAGCTCGGCACGGTGGCGCCGTAGTTGCACTGCACTCCGTTGCCATGCGCCGGGAGCCAGCACGCGGAGTCCTGTGCATACGCGTCGAGACTGAGCCCGGTCGTGCTGTCGCTCTGCGACATGCCTGCATTCCATGCGTCGGGATAGTGGTCGCGATCGGTGTCGACCGATGCGGCGGGATCCAGCGGAAACGCGTCCTGCGTATTCGTTACGCCATCGCCGTCGCTGTCGTTGCTGGGTGTGTAGGCATGGAACTGCACGACGCCGTTGTCGATGGTCACCACGACCATGCCGGCATCCGTGCCTACGACGCGCAATCCCCGTCCGGTGTAGGAAATCTGCTCGAGCGTCGCCCGGTTCGCACCCAGCCGCCTCAGAATGGCCTGGTTGCCGATGTTGGTCAGCGCCGCGATGGAGCCATCGGCAAACCATCGTGCATCGACGACCTGCATGCCCAGCGACCCCGCCCATGACAGTCCGGACTGGTTGTAGATGTCACCGCTGCCCAGCAGGACGTACTGGCCTCCCGCCGAAACACGGATCGGCGGCTGAATGGCATACGCACCGTGATACGGAGTCTCGCCGGCCGCAGTAATGGTTCCGGTCGTCTGCTCGATGACTTCGAAGTGCAGATCGTTCGGGCTCATGGAGTCCCGGAAGAAATACACACGCGAACTGACGGGATCCCACGCGTACTCCCCGGAGGAGTAGTTCCATTCGGCCTGGTCTGTCAACGCGCCCTGGCGATTGAAGATGTAATGCGTCGCCCATGCGCCGCTGCCATCCTGTGCGAGCAGATGATTGCCCACTGCTGCCAGGCCGCCGACGCCCATCGCTGTATTCGTGAACGGCGTCTCGGCTGCGCTGGCCGCAGCCAGATCGATGTAGCGGATCGCGCCGGTGGTGTAGCCGAGATACAGACGCTGGTGATCGGACGAATAGGCCATCGCCGTCGGCGCGAGCGTACTGAAACCCTGATTGATGCCGACGACGTACGGATTGAGGTGCCTGCCTGCGCTCACGGACCAACGGTAGACACGCCGGTTGGCGCTGCTCAGCAGATAGATCGTGTCGTCGCCACGAACGACCTGGTCAGGCACATAATTCGGAATCGTGGCGCCGTAGTCGCAATTGACGCCATCGCCATGCCCCGGGAGATAGCACGCAGAATCCTGAGGATAGGCATCCAGGCTCAGCCCGGTCGTGCTGTCGCCCTGACTCCTGCCGGGGTTCCACGCATCCGGATACCCATCGCGGTCCGTATCCATCGATGCCGCTGCATCCAGCGGGAATGCGTCCTGCGTGTTGGCGACGCCGTCCCCATCGCTGTCGTCGTTCGGCACGTAGGTGCGGAACCGGACTGTGCCGTTCTCGACGACGAGGACCGCCATCCTCGCATCGCTGCCCACGACTTGCAGTGCCTGACCCGCATAAGTCATCTGCTCCAGCACCGTCAGGTTCGTCCCGAGCCGGCGCAGGACAGTCTGGTTACCGGCAGTCGACAACGTGACGATGGAACCATTGGCCATCCAGCGCGCATCGACGATTTGCCCGCCGAGCGAGCCCGACCACGTCAGGTCCGTGCGGTTGTAGATGTCGCCGCTGCCCAGAAGCACGTACTGACCGCCGGCCGACACGCGAATCGGCGTCTGTATGGAATAGGCACCGTGATACGGCGACTCGCCCTTTTCCGCAATCGTTCCCGTTGCCTGATCGATCACTTCGTACATCAGGTCGTTCGGGCTGGTGTCGTCGCGAAGGAAGTACACGCGGGAAGACGCCGCATCCCATGCATACTCCCTCGAGTAGTAATTCCAGTCTTCCTGGTCCGTCAGTGCACCGTTGCGATCGAACACATAGTGAGTCGCCCAGGCACCGCTGTCGTCCTGCGCGAGAACGTAGTTGCCGACTGCGGCCAGTCCTCCAAGCCCCATCGCCGTAGTGGCAAACGACGTTTCCACCGGCGAGCTGGCAGCGAGGTCGATGTAGTGGATTGCACCCGAGCCGTACCCGAGGTACAGGCGCTGATGATCGGGCGAATGCGCCATCGTCGTCGGCGCGAGGGTGCTGAACCCCTGGTCGATCCCGACGACGTACGGATTGAGGTAGGCACCCGAAGCAATCGACCACCGATAGACGCGCCGGTTTGCACTGCTGAGCAGGTATACCGTGTCCCCTGCAGCGACGATCCGGTCAGGAACGTAGTTCGGGAGCGTCGCGCTGTAATCGCAGTTCACGCCGTCCCCGTGTCCGGGGAGATAGCACGCTGCATCCTGCGGATAGGCATCGAGAGCCAGGCCCGTCGTGCTGTCGCTGCCTGTCATGCCCGCATTCCAGGCATCCGGATATCCGTCGCGATCGGTGTCGACTGATGCGGCCGCGTCGAGCGGGAACGCATCCTGCGTGTTCGCGACACCGTCGCCATCGCTGTCGTCGCTGGGAACGTAGGTGTGGAACTCGACTGATTGGGTCGTCCTGATCAGCACGGCCATTCTGGCATCGGTACCCATGACGCGCAGCGGTTGACCGTTGAATGTCCGCTGCTCCAGGACGGTCCGATTGGCGCCGAGGCGACGCAGCACCGTCTGATTGCTGCTTGCGGAAATCAGCGCAACGATCGAACTGTCGGCGAACCACCGCGCATCCGTCACCTGCGAACCGAGCGATCCTGCCCAGGCAAGGTCCGTGCGGTTGTAGATGTCGCCGCTACCGAGCAGGACATGGCTGCCGTTGGCGGATACGCGGATCGGCGGTTGAATCGAATAGGCGCCGTGATACGGCGTCTCGCCCTGGCTCGTGATTTTCCCCGTCGACTGATCGATCGTTTCGTACAGCAGATCGTTGGGACTGAAACTGTCGCGGAAGAAATAGACGCGGGAGGAAGATCCATCCCACGCGTACTGTCTTGAGTAGTAGTTCCAGTCCTTTTGGTCCGTCGCAACTCCGTTGCGATCGAGTATGTAATGCGTCCCCCACGCACCGGCGTCGTCCTGCGCGAGCACGAAACGACCGACGGACGCGAGTCCCATGACATTCCCAGAAACCTGCGCGAAGGGTGCATCCACCGGATCGGCCGCGGTCACATCCAGAAATCGAATCGCTCCATTGCCGTAGCCGAGATACAGACGCCCGTGATCGCCGGAATACGCCATGGTGGTCGGCGACGAGGCACTTGCGGCCAGCACATAGGCATCGAGATACCGCGCTTCGCCGATCGACCATCTGAAGATGTAGCTGTGCGCGTTGTCCAGCAGGTACACGATGTCCTGATCGTCGTACACCACGGCGTCCGGAATGTAATTCGGCAGCTCCGACGTCACCTCGAAGTTCTCGGAGACCGTGCCGACGGTGACGCGCGTCCGGCTGATCCTCGAATAATTCGTGGAGGCCCGGGTTCTGACGGCCAGTGTCTGGGCGGAACTGATGGAGCCCGCAACACTCGTGAATGCGCCCCCATCGATCGAGTACTCGCCTCCTTCGATGCTGACGGGCGCGGCGGTGTTCATACCCGAAATCGTCACGGTGCTGGACACGATCCATGTGTCTCGGACCGCATTGACGGACCTGGCAAACCCGAAGGCATTCGGCGTCGTATCTGCCGCCACCGTGGTCACGGTGAAGGTGCCCGATACACCGCCAACGGTCAGCACCGCGCTCACCGCAGTCGAGAACTGACTCGACGACGTCACACGGACTCGGATCTTCTGGCCGTTGGCAACCGTTCCGGCCGCCGAGGTAAAGGCAGCACCCTCGATCGAGTATTCGCCGCCAGTGATACTGACGGCAGCGCTGGCCGTGATGCCCGCGATGACGACGTCGTTCGAGATTGCGGACTGAGACAGTTCGATGTCTGTCTGTTGCGAGAGAGCGAAGGTGTCGGGCGTCGTGTCCGGCGGTGACGATGTCGCCGAACTGCCGCCGCCCCCTCCGCCCCCGCATCCCGCGAGCACTAGCAATCCTGCCCAAACGACGTTGGAAATTCGCGTGTGCACTCCGGCTGCTCCTGCTTGTTCTAGTTCGAATCCTGGGGAAATTCCTCCCGCTTGCGCACGATTCTAGCAACAGGTCGCTCGCGTTTGCGATCCAGGGCCAGTCGTGAAAGCGTTCATGCGAACGCAGCAGTACGCGGCAATCCCAACCCTCACCCCCCGCAGGGCCGAGGTCGCGACATAATCCGCGACCTGCCTATGCCGACGGCGCCTTCTCCACTTCCACCGGCGTCGACTTGTATGCCGGCGTGCGGCTCTGCGGATCGAAATCTTCGAGCGCGACCAGCACGCTCGCCTCGGGAAAGTATGCTGCACACGATCCCCTGGCGATCGGATAAGCGACGGCATGGAATCCTGTCGCGATTCTGTTCGCCGCGCGCAGCGTGACTGCGTCGTCGTTCCGGATGCCCCGTGCCTGCATGTCCTCTTCATTCATGAACACGACGTCGCGGCGACCCTTGATACCGCGGTAACGATCGTTCAGCCCATAGATCGTCGTGTTGTACTGATCGTGCGAACGGATCGTCGTCAGCAGGAGCGGGAATACTCCCGCGGTGCGCCGCTGCGCCGTCCGCAGCTTGAACTGCGCCCGTCCCGTCGGCGTCTTCCACCTCCGTAGCGCCGCCGGATTGGGCAGATGAAATCCGCCCGGGATGCGAATGCGCTCGTTGTAGTTCTCGAACCCCGGAACGATCTTCTCGACCAGGTCGCGAATGCGATCGTAGTTCTGCACCAGACCGTTCCAATCCACCTTGCTGTCCGGCAGCGTAGCCGCGGCCAGCATCCCGACGATCGCAGGCTCGGAGCGCACTTCCTGCGAGGGCGGTGCCTTGAACCCCTGCGAGGCATGCACCATCGACATGGAATCTTCGACCGTCACGCTCTGCACGCCGCCCTCCTGCACGTCGAGATCCGAGCGTGCCAGCGCCGGCAGGATGAGTGCATCGGCACGATGGAGCAGGTGACTGCGATTGAGCTTCGTGTGAATGCCGACGTAGAGCGCGAGCTTGCCCATGCCTTCCGCAGTCGCCACCGGATCAGGCGCCGCGACCGCCATGTTGCCGCCGAGCGCAATCAGCACCCGCACCTTTCCTTCGCGCATGGCTTCGATGCACTCGACGACGGAATAGCCTTCGGTTCGCGGCGGCGAGAATCCGAACGTCGCCTCGATGCGATCGAGCAGGTCTGCCGGCGGACGCTCGTTGACGCCCATCGTGCGATCACCCTGCACATTGCTGTGACCGCGCACCGGACAGATGCCCGCACCGGGCCGGCCGATGTTCCCGCGCAGGAGCAGCAGATTCGCGAGCTGATGGACGTTCTCGGTCCCGTGCGCGTGCTGCGTGATTCCCATGCCGTAGGCGAGGATGGCCGAGCGAGCACGGGCGTACTCCCTGGCCGCCGCCTCCAGCTCGACCCGGGTTACACCCGTTTGTTCGACGATCTCATCCCACGACAGCGCATCGAGCTGCCGCGTCAGTTCCTCGAATCCCGTCGTATGCGCATCGATGAACTCCCGATCGAGGATCGGCTCATCCGTCGGGGATCGGTCGCGCTCCCATTCCAGCAACAGCTTCATCAGGCCCTGCAACGCCAGCGCATCGCTGCCGACACGCAACTGCAGATACTGAGTCGCCAGCTCGGTTCCTTCTCCCGTCAACATCTCGACCGCGCTATGCGGGGCGATGAATCTTTCGAGCCCGCGTTCCCGCAGCGGATTGAAGACGAGCAGCGGCACGCCTCGCTTTCGCGCCGCCCGCAACGTCGTCAGCATGCGCGGATGATTCGTGCCGGGGTTGTGACCGAAGCTCAGGATGAGATCGGTGCAGTCGAAGTCGGCGAGTTGAACGGTGCCTTTGCCGACGCCGATCGACTGCGGCAACCCGACGCTCGACGCCTCGTGGCACAGGTTGGAACAGTCGGGCATGTTGTTCGTGCCGTACTCACGCGCGAACAACTGGTACAGGAACGCGGCTTCGTTGCTGGTTCTCCCCGAGGTGTAGAACGCCGCGGCATCGGGTGTGCTCAGCGCACGCAGATGCAGCGCGACGAGTTGCGCCGCATCAGCCCACGAGATGGGCACATAGCGATCACTGGCAATGTCGTATCTGAGCGGATGCGTCAGGCGCCCCTGCGATTCCAGCCAATGATCGGACTGCGCACGCAATGCCGTGACGGTATGCGCCGCGAAGAACTCCGGCCCGACCGTTCGTGAAGTCGTCTCCCACGCGACCGCCTTCGCGCCGTTCTCGCAGAACTCGAACGACGACGTGTGCTTCGGATCCGGCCAGGCGCATCCGGGACAATCGAACCCCGACGGCTGATTGGCTTTCAGCAATGCACGAGTGCTGATGGCCGGCGCGCCCTGCTCGCGAACGACGGCTGCCGTCGCTGCCAGCGCCTCCCAGCCTCCTGCAGCGCGATCGTACGGCTCGATGCTCCTGTCGCTCATACCGCCTCCCGCACCGGAACCACGTGCTGCTCGAGGCGCTGCGGATGCGTATAGACATTGAAGCTCGCGGCGCGCAGGAAACCGACGAGCGTGATACCGACCTGCTCGGCGAGTTGCACGGCAAGGCTTGAGGGCGCACCGATGGCAACGATGATCGGCACCTGCACCGCTGCCGTCTTCTGGACCAGTTCGAACCCGGCGCGTCCGCTCAATGCGAAGAGCGTGTTGTCCGGTCGCCAGTTTCTCGAAGCGAGCGTCCCGATCACCTTGTCGACCGCATTGTGGCGACCGACGTCCTCATGCACGGCCAGCAACTCGCCGCCGAGATCGAACGCCGCGACGGCATGCAGTCCACCGGTCACGTCGAAAACCTGCTGCGCTGCGCGCAGGCGCTGCGGGATGCCATAGAGGAATGACGCCGGGATCGGCCGCGCCGAGCATTCGATCGATTCCATCGAGCCGAGAGTCGACACGGCGTCCAGCGATGTTTTCCCGCACAGACCGCAACTCGCAGAACTCACGAAGTTGCGCGCCACGCTCTTCAGTTGCGGCGCCGCACCTGCGCGCAGTTCCACCTTGATCACATTGGATCGCTGACCGCAGCGTCGTATCACCTTCACCTGCGATGCGTCATGAAGAATCCGTTCCGCGATCAGAAATCCCAGCGCGAGCTCCTGGTCGGCCCCCGGAGTACGCATCGTCACCGTGACGACCTCCTCGCGGCCCTGCGAGACGATCCGGATCTCCAGCGGTTCCTCGATCACCAGGGTTTCGGTACGCAACAGTGCGCGGTCCCGATTCACGTGACACGCCGCGTGCGGGTGTGTCGAAGCAGCTGATGGGCTCATGATGCGGTGCTCAGCGACAGGGCATGGGGATCATACTGAACCCAAACGCCTGCCATATCTACGCACTCCCGCCGCGCGCGATTCGGGCAGGGCTGCAGTCACCGCCTCGGCCACCAGCCCCGCCACCCGCGCATGCACGGGCTCCAGCTCCGCGACCGGCCGCGGGGACTCACTCATATATATGGCAAGGATCAGCGGTCCGCGCCCGGGCGGCCAGACGATGGCGACATCGTTGACTGCGCCATTGGCTCCCGTCCCGGTCTTGTCGCCCGCGGTCCAGCCTGAAGGCAGTCCGGCACGAATGCGTCGCGCGCCCGTGGGCGAAGCTTTCGTCCACTCGACCAGCATCTGACGCGAACCGGCACTCAGAATGTCGCCCGCCAGGACGCGAGCCGCCGTATGAGCCATTGCGTGCGGCGTCGTGGTGTCGCGTTCATCGCCGCGCAGGTTGGAATTCAGTGCGAGTTCGTTGCGGTCCAGACGCGTGATCGTGTCGCCCATGCTGCGCAGATCGGCCGTCAATCCGGCGGGGCCGCCGATCTGTTCCAGCAGCAGGTTCGCTGCCGGGTTGTCGCTCAGCTTGACCGCTGCCGCACACAGCTCGCCAATCGACAACCAACCGGTGGAGAGTTTCGCCGCAGTGACGGGCGCATGACTGACCATGTCGCCGGCATCGAACGTCACCTTGCGGTAAAGATGAAGCTGCGACCGATCCACGCGACGCAGCACCGCGGCGGCCAGCAGCAGCTTGAACGTCGAGCACATCGCGAATCGTTCGTGCTCGCGCAACCCGATCGAGCGACCCGAGACAGGATCGAGCGCGCAGACGCCGAGACGCCCGCCTGCTTCGGCTTCGAGTTCCGCAAGCCGTTCCCGCAGCGCTTCATTCGTCGAGCCGGCCGCCGACGCGAAACGCGTGGCCAGCAATCCCAGCAACAACGAACGCCGATCGATCCGTTCCGACATGGTCCGAACTCCCGCGCCTGTATCCGTGCAGCGTCGCCGAAGAATCGGGCAAAGTCAGGGCGGAAATCCGGCCGAAAGCCGAAGGTCAGGAAAATATTCTTCGCAGGAACTGGATACGCCGCTGCATCGCTTCCTTCGCCACGCTGCTGCCTGCCGCCAGCAGATCGAAACCATGCACGCCGCGCTGGATCTCGTTGAGTTCGACCGCGACACCCTGGTCGGTCAACGCCTGTGCGTAGGCATTGCCCTGGTCGTGCAGCAGATCGAATTCCGCGATCTCGACATAGGCCGGCGCCAGTCGCGAAAGATCGCCATGGATGGGCGATGCATACCGCGGCACGCCCTGCGACACCGGATGACCCAGATACGTCGCGGCGATCGACAGTGCCGACGCATTCCTGAACGGCGGAACGTTGGCGTAGGCCGATATCGACGGCCGCTTGCACTCCAGATCGACGGCGGGATAGATCAGCAACTGCCCGCGCAGTGCGATGCCATCCTCCTGCAACGCGCGTTGCGCCACGCCGGCGGCGAGTCCACCGCCCGCGCTGTCGCCGCCGACGGCGATGCGCTCGCGATCGACGCCGAGCGACTCCGCATTCGCGAGCGTCCACTGCAGCGCTGCATGGCAATCGTTGAATCCGGCGGGAAACGGATGCTTCGGCGCGAGCCGGTATTCGACGAACACCACGGCGCACTCCGCCTCGCGCGCATAGCGCAGCACATTCTCGAAATGCTGCGGCGCCGGTTTCATCACGAATGCGCCGCCGTGGTAGTAGATCAGCGCCGGCACGGACGATTTCGCCGTTCCTGGCCGGATGATCCACGCCGGCACCGGATAGCCGTCGCTGCCGGGAATCGCGACGCGCGTAAAACCGGAGGCGAACTTGCGCCGGTGCAGCGAATTCACCGCTGAAAGAAACCGCTGCAGGGCCGCCAGCGCCCAGCGGTTCGTCGGCAGCCTGTGCGCGCCGATCGACTGGAGCTCCGGATGAATGTTCAACGGTGCAGTCATGATTCGTTATCGGTATGAGACGGCCCGCGGCATTCTCCTGACCGGATCTGTTTCCCGCAAGTCACGCGAGGTCATGCAACGGATGATGTCCCGACGGCCAGTCGGGCTCGATGAAATGTCCCGCCACCCAGGAAGTCGAGACGTCCTCCAGGCGCGCCGGCGTCCAGCGCGGCTTGCCATCCTTCTCGATGAGCAGCGCGCGTACACCTTCGGGAAAGTCCGGGTGCGCGCAGCATTGCATCGCGACGGTCAGCTCCATGCGGAACACGTCGGCAAGGCTCAGCGATGACGCACGCTGGCGTAGCTCCCAGATCAACGCCGCGGTGGTCGGCGATCCTGCGGCGAGCGATTTCGCGGCGCGCTGCAGCCATTCGTCGGCGCTGTCGCATTGCCGTATGCGGCCGACGATCTCCGCAAGATCCGCCCCTGCACACATCGCATCGATGACCGCCGCATGACGCTGCAGATTCGATACCGGCAGCGGCACCTTTGCGGACGCCGCCAGTGTCGAGAGGATTTCCGAGACCATCGCGCGATCCCGCTCTGCCTCGGACTGCCAGCGAGCGGACTGCAGCCGCTGGCACATTGCATCGAACTGCGAGACCGCCAGGAAATGATCGGCGAGTGCCGCGGCCTTCGCGTCGGCAGCATTGAGCGATGCGGCGGTCAGCGCGACGAACAGTCCCGTCCGTGCGGGCATGCGTCGCAGGAACCCGCTGCCGCCGACGTCGGGAAACAGGCCGATCGTGATCTCCGGCATGGCGATGCGCGACGTCTCGGTCACGATGCGATGACTCGCGCCGGCCATCAATCCCATGCCGCCGCCCATCACGATGCCGCTCGCCCACACGATGACCGGCTTGCCGAACGTGTGTATCCGGTAGTCGAGGCGATATTCCTCGCTGAAGAAGGCCAGCGCCGCAGCATTGGTCGCACTCGCGCCCTGCTCCTGAATGGCGCGATACAGGCTGCGCACATCGCCGCCGGCGCAGAACGCCTTCTCTCCCGCACCATGCAGCACGACGCAGGCGATGGCGGGATTCTCCTGCCAGGCGCGCAGTTGCCGATCGAGCAGACGGATCATGTCGAGCGACAATGCGTTGACCGACTTCGGCGCATTCAGCTGCGCGACACCCACGGCATGACCATCGATGGTCGCCAGTTCCTGGAACAGCACTGGCGCCTGCGTCATCGGCACGTCACTCATTCTGTCGCTCCGCATTCTTCCGGCCACGCAGAGTAACAGGCCAATGCCGGCCCCGCCTTACGCGAACAGCTCCAGTTTCCCGCCCAGGTAGGCCCGCACTTCATCCGCCGTGGCGAAGCCGAAATAATCCGAATGCTTGTTCCAGAACGTCAGGACGAAGTCGTCGTCGCGCGAAATGAGTTCGCGGATCTGTCCGGCGATGAGGCCGCGTTGCGTCGGCGAATAATGATGGATGATCGCGCGCCAGCGGTCTTCGTCCGAGTGAAAGCGCAGCCCGGAATCGCCATCGAAGTGCGCAAGAATCGCCTTCTTCAGCGAGGCCAGCTCGCCGAGATGCCGGACGTTCGGCGGATCGATGAAGCTGATGCTCATGACACCTCCAACCCGCGGTGGCTGGATTTCACCCGCAGCAGATTCTGCGCCTGCCGCTCGACGGTCGTCGAGCCCGCAGCACCCCACCATGACCGCTGCGCAGCTCAGCGGTTCCGCAGGAAGGCCGCCGCATGCCTGATCTCGCTGCGCGCCGCCTGCGGATCGACCTGCTGCAGCAGTTGCCGGTAGTACAGCTTTGCCCGCGCGCGATCCCCGGAACGTTCGGCTGCCCGCGCAGCTCCATAGACATTGCGGAAGCGGTTGGGATCGGCCTGCTGCGATCGCTCGAACTCCGCCAGCGCCAGTTCGGGCCGGTCGAGATCGAGCAGCAGTTCGCCGAGCATTTCGCGGGCGGGAATGAGGCGCCCCGGCATCATGATGTGTTCTTCGGTCCGGTCCTCGCGATCGGCAGCGACACGCAGGAGTCGCACGGCTTCATCCGCATGGCCTTCCGCTCTGGCGATCCAGGCAGTGATGACATCCATCTGGACGTTCGCCTGTTCGATCCAGTAGTCCTTCCGCTGCGCGACCATGGCTGCGCGCAGGCTCGTAAGCCGTGCACGTTCCGCGTCGGCCGCCCTTGCATCGCCGCGTCTCGCGGCGCCCAGTCCGCGCGCGTAGGCGTTCACGGCTTCGGCTTCCGGAAACGCGCTCCAGTTGAAATCGGCGGGCGTCGGATGCAGCGACAGCCGTGCCGCCGCCGCCCAGTCGCCACGTTCGAGCGCAAAGCGCGCCGGGATGGCAGCGGCGGCGTACGCGATCTGGCGTGCTTCCTCGTCCGGCGTCGGCGCCTTGCCGACGAATTCGACCCATTCGCGAACCTGCGAGTCGCGGGCCAGCTGCAGGGCCGCATACACCATGTAGTCGAGCGCGTGATAGGCATCGCGATCCTGCGACGCCGCCGCGCGCGACCGGGCATTCGTATCGATCGAGTCCTGCCATTGTCCGACCCGGGAGAAGATGTGCGATGGCATGTGCAGCGCATGCGGCGAATCCGGCGCGATCGAGGCATAGCGCCGCGCCGCGTCGAGACCCTGCACCGCGATGGTCGGAAAATCGTAGGCATGGATCAGGAAATGCGCCGCTCCCGGATGATGCGGCTGGGCAGCGAACACCGGCTCCAGGAGCTTCGCGCTCTTCAATTGATTGGCGTACGTCTGATCGTTCCGGTCGGCAGTGACCTGCAACCAGAAGGCATAGAGAACTGTCGCTTCGGAATCGTCCGGATAGCGCGCATGCAGTCGCTCCAGCGCCTTCTCGTAGGCGATTGCCCGCGCCGGGAACGCGACGGTGTCGCGATCCCTGAACACCACCTCGATGGCCGCGATGTAATCGCGCTCGCGCGGCGTCCTTGCTTCGAGCTGTCTTGCTTTCTCCACCGCCGCCCAGCCCTGCCGCTCGAGCGCAGCCGTCGGCGGCGCGCCGAGCGCGTTTTCCAGGCTCGCCTGCGCCTTGAGCCAGTAGGCCATGGCGCACTGCGGATCGGCGTCGAGCACGGCTGCGACCGCCGCGTCGATCTTCTCCCAGTAGAAGGAATAGTAGAGCGATGCTGCTGCGTCGAATCGCTGCTGCGCTTCCGGAGTGCATGACACCGGAAAGCTGACCTTGCCGAACTCGTGCGCATGACGGTGTTCGTCGCCGTGCTCCTGCCCGGTTGCACCGTCAATCGCGAGGATCAATGCACAGACGCAGGCGACGATGGCAGGCACGGAACGATCCATTCGCACGCGCTCCGGTGGGGAACATTCGTGGCAGAACGTAGCCCGAAGCGGGCGTCGGGGCAAATCGCCGCCTGCTCCTTGCAGGTCAGGCTTCAGCCTG
>NZ_DAINNK010000065.1:0-4575 GCF_036735925.1 Povalibacter sp. | reverse complement strand
GCGAGCGCCCCGTTTCCATGGGGCAATAGAGCGAATGAGTTGCGACGGCACTTCGCCCCACGAATACTTTGCGCACGATCTCGATTCATACAGGGGCAGGAACGTGGCGAACATCACGATGGAGCAGTCGCTGGCGATTGCCTCCGTGCAGCAGCTCATCAATGACTGGGCCTACGAACTCGACGTGAACAACGGTCTGCACATCGCCGGCCTGGTCACCGCGGATTGCAGGTACGCGGTGGGCGGCACGCTCCGCGAAGGCCGCGCGGGCGTGGAGAAGTTTTACCGGGACCGGCTCGAGCGGCTGTCCGGCCAACCCGACGGCGTGCCGACGCAGCGCCACATGCTGTCCAACCTGCGCGTCAGCTTCCGCAGCGCGACCGAAGTCTCCATCACGTTCAGCCTGCTCTACTTCACGACGGCCGGCATGTCGTCGGGACTGAATCACGCCGACCCGGCGGCCACTGCCGACGTGCGCATGGACTGCCGCAGGGAATCCGACGGCGAATGGCGCATCTCCGCCTTCGACAGCGGTCAGGCGTTCAAGCGCGTGCCGAAATGACCTGCCGCGGCACAGGAGTCAGGAAGTTGTGCAGTCTGCTCACTTGGCAACGTCCCTCATGCAACTGCTAGGCGCCAGGCTGCCTGTGATTCAGGCGCCGATGGCCGGCGTTCAGGACTCCGCTCTTGCGCTCGCAGTATGCGAAGCAGGCGGAGTCGGCTCGTTGCCCGCAGCGACCTTGAGTACCGATGACCTGTTCTCCGAGTTGACTGCGATCAGGGGGCAAGCCAACGGGCGTCCGTGGAACGTCAATTTTTTCGCCCATCGTTCTCCGGCGCCCAATGAGAATCGCGAACGCGCCTGGCGAGCGTCGCTCGCGCCCTACTACGCCGAGTACGACATCGACGCTGCCTCCATTCCGACAGGCGCTGGCCGCCGTCCCTTCGATGCGCAAGCGGCGGGCGTGCTCGAGCCCTTTCGTCCTCCCATCGTGAGCTTTCATTTCGGCCTGCCGGCACCAGAGTTGCTGGCCCGCGTCCGCGGCTGGGGTTCGAAGGTGATTTCCAGCGCCACCACCGTCGAGGAAGCCCTGTGGCTGCAAGACCGCGGCGTCGACGCGATCATTGCGCAGGGCCTGGAGGCGGGAGGGCATCGCGGCTACTTCCTCACACGCGACCTCACGACACAGACAGGCACCTTCGCACTGGTACCGCAAATCGCGCGGGCCGTACGCGTGCCCGTCATCGCGGCCGGAGGCATCGCCGACTCCCGGGGCGTAGCCGCCGCACTCGCGCTCGGCGCCGCCGGCGTGCAGGTCGGTACCGCCTATCTTCTCTGCCCCGAAGCGACGACGCGTCCCGTTCACCGCGCCGCGTTGCAGAGCGAAGTCGCACGACACACGGCGCTCACAACGCTGTTCACTGGAGGCGCGGCGCGCGGCATCGTCAATCGGGCGATGCGGGAACTGGGCACACTCGACAACGAGGCTCCCGCCTTCCCTCTTGCTGCTGCAGCCCTGGCTCCGCTGCGTGCCGCCGCAGAGAAGCAGGGACGCAACGACTTCACGCCTTTGTGGAGCGGACAGAACGCCAGTGCCTGCCGCGCGGTGCCCGCGGCAGAAGTTACTCGAGCGCTGGCTCAGGGCCTGCGCGAGATATAACCACGGCGGCGCCCAGCTCGCTCCGTGGCGGCTACTTCTTCAGACTGGCAAGGAACGCCAGGATCGCCGCATTGGTCTCTTCGGGCCGTTCCTGCTGGATCCAGTGTCCCGTATCCGGCATGAGCATCACCTTCGTCAGTCCCGGCACCGCGTTCTTCATGCCGTTCGTCAGTGCTTCGGCACTGGCACCGCGAATCACCGTGTCCTTCTCGCCCGCGAGAAACAGCACCGGCTGCGTCACTTTCGCGTTCGCGAGTTGCGGCGTGATGTCCCAGTTGCGCTGGAAATTCCGGTAGTAGTTGATGCCGCCGCGGAAGCCCGCCGCGGTGAACTCATTCACGTAGTAGTCGAGATCGGCCTGTGTCAGCCACGACGGCAATCCCTTCGGAGCACCGAGCCGCGGAATCCAGCCGCCGGCCGCGCGCTTCGGATCGGTGATCTGCGGCGCCTCGCGCGGCGAACCGGGCGACAGATACAACCGGCTCAGAATGCCGCGCGGATCGGCATCGAACTCCTGCTCTGCGGCGCCCGGCTCCTGGAAATAAAGAATGTAGAAGAAGTTGTCGCCGAGCGAACGACGCAGCCCTTCGACCAGCGACACGGCTCCGCGACCGTTGTACGGCACGCTCATCGCGACCAGCGCCGTGAAGCGGTCCGGGTGCAGCAGCATGGCGTGCCACGTCACGATCGCGCCCCAGTCGTGACCGACCAGGATCGCCTGCTTCTCGCCCAGCGCATCGAGGATGCCGACGAGATCGCCGGTGACGTGCTGGATGTCGTAGTCCTCGACGGCAGCCGGCTTGTCGGTCTGGCCGTAGCCGCGCATGTCGGGCGCGACGACGCGATAGCCGGCGGCGGCAATGGCCGGCAGTTGATGACGCCACGAGTACCAGGATTCCGGCCAGCCGTGCACGAAGATCACCAGCGGCCCGCTGCCCATCTCGGCGATCCGCATGCGGATGCCGTTCGATTCGATGAAACGCAACGCGGGCTGGGCAGACGGGTGCGGCATGGTCGGTGTCCCGGCGGCGAAGGCGATCGAGCAGGCAAACATCAGGACGGAAGCAAGCAGTCTCATGGTCCGCGTTCCTCGGTGGCACTCGGCCCTGTGGGGCCGGCACTGACTAAAGGATCTGCTCTGCCTGTGGGGCCGGCTTTAGCCGGCCTTTGAGGAGTCAGGCTGAAGCCTGACCTACAGGAAGAATGACAGTATCGTCAGCTTCCCGCGTTCGCCGGCCGCGGTGGTCCGCTCGGAATGCCCTGCGATTTCACGATCTGTGCCTTGTCAGTGAACTTCATCGCGTCATCGCCGGCTTCGGTATAAGCAGGCCAGGTCACGCCGTTGGCGCAGGTGAATGATTTCGCCTTGGCATCCATTTTGTAGAACGCGATCCAGCAGGAGTTCACCAGCTTCGCGACGGCGCGATCGGCGGCGTCGGCCTTGCCGGCCGCACTGGCGGCCCAGCCCGACGTGTCGATCGAGTCGAACGTGAACATGAGTTCGGCGGAATGGATCGCGCCGCCCTTCCATTCGTCATGCCGAAAGCCCGGCACATAGGCGAAGTTGTAGAGCCACGCGCCGGCGCCGCTGTCGCCCGCGAGCTTCGCCACCGTGCGTGCGGCATCGAAGCCGGGTTCGCCGCTGTTGGAGCCCACCAGCACGGGCACGTCGATCTCGGTGCCTGCATTCAACGCATCGGCCGTCGAAATCGTGCGAAAGCGGTTGTCGATCGGCGTAGCCACACCGCGTCGCGTTGCTTCGGTGGCAACCAGCGTCTGTGCAGAGACTTCGCGCAGTTGCGCGGCCGTCGCATTCTCCGGCAGGCCGAGCGCCTTGGCCGCATCGACGCCGCGCTTCTCCGCTTCCGCCAGTGTCTGCCCCGGACGCAGCAGCGCGCCGGACTGGATGATGGCCTTGTGATACAGGCCCTTCGCCGAAGGAATCGACAGCAGGTTCACGACCATCGCCGCACCCGCCGACTGACCGGCGATCGTGACGTTGTCCGGATCGCCGCCGAAGGCAGCGACATTGCGCTTGATCCATTCGAGCGCGGCAACCGCATCGGTGAGCGCGAAGTTGCCGAGCGGCTCCTTCGCACCGGCGGCCTTCGTGAGTGCCGGATGCGAAAAGTTGGCGAGCGATCCCAGTCGATAGTTGATGGGAATCGTGATGACGCCCTGCTTCGCATTCGAGGTGCCGTTGTAGGAACCGAGGTGACCTGCGCCGAGGAACGAGGCACCGCCGTAGAGCCACAGCACGACCGGCGCCCTGTTCGCGTTCGCCGGCGCATGGACGCTGAGGTACAGACAGTCTTCGGATTGCACGCCGGCGACGCCGCCGCCGTTCGGCGTGCCGTCGGCATTGACGGGTTGTGGACAGGGCGGTTCGTTGGCGAAGGCCGTGCGTTCGCCCGGCCATTTGTCCGGCTTCTGCGGCGCTTTCCAGCGCAGTTCGCCGACGGGCGGTTTGGCGAACGGCACGCCGCGGAACACGTTCACGCTGTCGGCGACTTCACCGACCAGCACACCGCTGTCGATCGTCACCTTGACGGTCGCGCGCGCCGGCGCGGTCGTCTGGGCGTGGACGCTGGCGGCGAAGGTTGCAGCGATGGCGAATGTCGTCAGGTATCGATTCATGAGGTCCCCTGGTAGTGATTTTCCGGGTCGATCGCCTCTGATCCGCTCCTCCGCACAGCGGAGGAGGGTTAGGGTGGGAGCTTCTTACTGTGGGGCCGGCTTTCCCGCGGGATTCCTTCGGTCACAGCCGGCCTCTTCAGAGTCTGGCTGAAGCCTGACCTACAGAAACCCCCGTCCTGTCCCCCGTTCAGCGCGCCGCAGGCCGGGCAGCGCGAACGGCTTCTTCTTCATTTCAATTCCCCGCATTGGCCAGGTTTTTCGGCGGCAGGATCACGGC
>NZ_DAINNK010000064.1:0-29866 GCF_036735925.1 Povalibacter sp. | reverse complement strand
ACAACGCCTCCATCACCTTCATTTCGAGCTTGCTGAGTTTCGGCGAGGCCATGGGAGTGCTTTTCCGGCTTGCGGGCGGTGGCCCGTAAACTACTACGTCTGTCGTATTGCGATCAAATGGGAGAAGAGGTCGAAGACATCGCCTCTGGTCCGGTCCCCTCCTCCGCGCAGCGGGGGAGGGTTAGGGTGGGGGCTTCTTAACTGTGGGGCCGGCTTCAGCCGGCCTCTTTTCGGAGTCAGGCTAAAGCCTGACCTACAGCCCCCCCACTGTCCTTCCCCCGCTGCGTAGAGGAAGGGACGCTCGATTCGACCTCATGGCTGCGGGTTCAGATGCTCGTCCATCAGCTGGTGCTCGTCCTGATGCGGTAGTGGACCCGGCCGGGTGCCGTCCTCTGCAAGGTACTGAACCTGCCGATGACGATTGAAGGCAGGCCATGGCGGCAGATCGTCGCCGTTCGGATTGCCGGTTCTGGCGAAGTTCGTCCAGTAGGCAGGGCTCTGTCGCGCGAGCGCCAGATCCTGGCGGGCCTTCCAGGGCCACTGCGTGAATACCCGCATCCATCCGGGCACAGTGCCGAACACGTAGGGCAGTTCCGCGCCATGCGCAGCGCCCATTTTCCGCAACAGGCCGAAGGGTGGCTGTTTCGTGAAGTAGTAGACATAGACGTCGCTACTGCCGGTCATGCCATGAAGTCGCGCCCAGGTGGCGACATTCCAGTTGATCGCTTCCTCGCCTTTCAGGCGCACGAAGGAGCGGACGGCCTCCTCATCGGTTTCCGCCGGAAACATTTCGAGGACGCGCGGTGTCAGCGTTCCATAGCGCGCCCGGACGCGCGAAGTGAAAGCGGCAGCAGTTGCTGGAGCCGCTTCGTCGATATTCGCGCCCTCAAACTCGTTGTAGCCGACGAGGATCGGTACCTTGTGCTGTCTGCCTTGCCTGTACGACTCCTGCGAGTCTGTCAGCACTGCGTAGCCGTCGATGATCGGCAGCCGCCTCCAAACGTCCGGCAGTGGCGTTTCGATGATCTTCGCGGCAGGCAGTTGTCGCAGTTCGTGGATCGATGAGGCGCCGAAGCTGTGCGCGAGTTCGATGCCGGCCTGTTCCGCCTCCGCAAGAAATGCGTTGCCGCCCGGCGATCCCCCCGGATGGAAATCGCCGCCGCTTTCGCCGATGACCCGGTGGAACAGTCCCTCCGCGAGGGGTGACGTCATCAGGCGACTCGCACTGAACGCACCAGCGGAGTGGCCCATCAGTGTGACGTTGTCAGGATCGCCGCCGAATGCCGCGATGTTGTCGCGCACCCAGCGCAGGCCCGCGATCATGTCGAGAAGCGCATAGTTTCCCGAGGTGTGGTAGCTCGCTTCCCGCGTGAGATCGGGATGCGCGAGCCAGCCGAGCACACCGAGGCGATAGCTCAGATTGACGGTGACGACGCCATGCCGAACCAGACCATCGCCCCAGTACGGGCGTGGTGATGCAGAGCCGTCGATATTGCCGCCGCCGTGCAGGAAGACAATCACGGGAAGCTTCTTCGTCCCGGATGACTTTGGCGTCCAGAGATTCAGGTACAGGCAGTCTTCGCTGATCGCGCCGCGCGCCATACCGGGGATCGGCGTGCCGGGCTGCATGCACGCGGGTTTGAATGCGGTCGCCTGAAGCACGCCGGACCATGAAGGTGCCGGCTGAGGCGCACGCCACCGCAGATCGCCCACCGGCGCTGCCGCAAAAGGAATGCCGCGGTACACCACGACATCGTCCACGACAGCGCCCTGAACTGCCCCGTCCCGGAGTTGCACGACAGGCCCTGGTACGAGCGGCGGCGGCGGTCGTCGCGACCAGATGAAGACGGCAGCCGTGAGCGCCACAGGAATCGCCAGTACGGCGGCCAGCAGGATCAACCAGAGGCGACGTTGCTTCATGATCGGTGCCGGATTCCTGTTTAACCACGATAATAGTCAATTCTATTACTAATGTAGTAGATTGATGCGAACTGCTCAACCGCCTCGTACTCATGAAGACCATGTCAGGCATGGATCAGAAGATCGTTGTGTCCCGGTGGCGCGCCAGGAATCTCTGGCTGATCGCCGCAGCGTGCGCTGCGGTGCTGGTTCTGGCCTTCATGGGGTTGGCGGGCAGCAAGACGCGGTCCACCGTCAAGCCCGAGCGGCTGAGTGTCGCCCAGGTGCAGCGCGGGGAGTTTCATGAATACGTGCCGGTGAACGGCACGGTGCTGCCGAGCGCAACCGTCTTCCTCGATCTGGAGGAGGGCGGAATCGTGGAACACGTCTACCTGCAGCCGGGCGCCATGGTGAAGCAGGGCGACCTCATCCTGTCGTTCTCGAACAATGCGGTGCAGAAGCAGAACATCGAAGCGGAGACCCGGCTGCTCGAAAATCTCAACGAGCTGAGAAACTCCCGCTATACGCTCGCCCGCTCCGGCTTGATGCTCAGACAGGATCTTCTTGACGTCGAGTACGAGATCCAGGAGCTGCAGAGGACACATCAGCGCTACGAGCGGCTGATGAGTTCGCGCAGTGCGGCGTTGTCGCGGGAGCAGTACGAAACGTCGCGGGACAAGCTCGAGTACCTGCAGCGAAAGCACGCCCTGCTGGAGGAGCGCATCGAGCGCGAGACCGGGCTGCAGCAACAGCAGGAAGCCCAGATTCAATCTTCGATGGAACGCGTGAGTCGCAATCTGCAGGTGCTGTCGAGGATCGTGGACAGTCTGGAAGTGCGCGCGCCGGTGGACGGTCTGCTGTCGGCGCTGGGTGCGGAGCAGGGGCAGAGCTTCCAGCGTGGAGAACGCATCGGTCAGATCGATCAGGCGAGCGGTTTCAAGGTCCGCGCCGACGTCGATCAGTACTACGTCTCGTCGGTGGCGACGGGCCGGATCTCGCAGTTCACGTTCAACGGGCGTGTGCATGAGCTGAAGATCGTCAAGATCTATCCGGAAGTGAGGCAGGAGATGTTTCAGGCCGACATGGAATTCGTCGGCGCGATGCCCGAGGGACTCAAGCGCGGGCAGAAACTGCAACTGCAGCTCAGCCTGAGCGAATCGCGCGCCGCCACCCTTGTCGAGAAGGGGCAGTTCACTCGCGCAACGGGCGGACGCTGGGTCTATCTGCTGGCGCCGGACGGTCGCTCGGCGGTGCGTACGCCAGTCGTACTTGGCCGGCAGAATCCGCAGTACGTCGAGGTGCTCGAAGGGTTGCGGCCGGGCGACTGGATAGTCACGTCCAGCTACGAAAATTTCGGTGGCGTCGAGGAAGTGGCGCTGCCCGAACCGCCGCCTGCGTTCAGGAACGGGAGAGAAGAGTGATCATCCAGACCGAGAAGCTTGCGAAGGTGTTTCGCACCACGGAGGTGGAAACCACGGCGCTGAACGACCTCAGCATTCAGGTGGACGCAGGAGAGTTCATCGCGCTCATGGGCCCTTCGGGCTGCGGCAAATCCACCTTGCTGCATATTCTCGGCCTGATCGATGTGCCCACGAGCGGCAGTTACCGTTTCCTGGGTGAGGAAGTCGTTGGCTGCTCCGTTGCCGAGCTTGCCCGCCTGCGCAAGGCGAACCTGGGATTCATCTTCCAGAGCTTCAATCTCATCGACGAACTGACGGTGTTCGAGAACGTCGAGCTGCCGCTCAAGTACAACGACGTGCCTGCGATCGAGCGCAAACAGCGGGTGGAAGCCGTATTGGAGAAGATGAACGTCGCGCATCGTCGCAACCATTTCCCCGTGCAACTCTCCGGCGGTCAACAGCAGCGCGTCGCCGTCGCCCGCGCCGTGGTCACGGCGCCCAGGATGATCCTGGCGGACGAGCCCACCGGCAACCTGGACTCCGAGCATGGAGAGGACGTCATGAAGGTGCTGCACAAGCTCAACGAAGAAGGCAGCACCATCTTCATGGTGACGCATTCGCAGCGTGATGCCGCGTACTCGAAGCGGCTGATTCGCATGTTCGACGGGCGGATCACGCAGGGCTGAGGCAGCGGCATGGCAGGGGACACCATGATCGTCGCGCTGCGCCGTCTGTCGCGCGAGAAGCGCTACGCAGCGATCAACGTCCTGACGCTGGCGCTCGGCATCGCCAGCTGCGTGCTGATCGCCCTCTACCTGCGCAGCGAGCTTGCCTACGACCGCTGGCAGGCCAATCACGATCGCATCTACCGCATGACCACGTCGTTCGTCGGTCCCAACGGTGAGTCGCGCTCGGCCCTGAGTCAGGAAGGTCTCGGGCCCCTGCTGATGCAGGACTATCCGCAGCTCGGCGAACAAGTGCGCTTCATGCGCCCGCCCGAAGGAACCGTGCTGCGCTTCGAGAACAACCAGCGCCCCTGGGAGAATCTCTATCTTGCGGATGCGAGCGTGTTCGAGATCTTCACGCACCAGATTCTCTACGGCGACGCCAGGACGGCGTTCGCCAAGCCGTTCTCGATCGCGATCAGCGAGCGCGTGGCGAGCTACTACTTCGGCGACGAGAATCCGATCGGCAGGACGATCATGGCGGCGAACCTGCCGTTCATGGTGACGCTCGTCTATGCCGATCTGCCGGAGAACACGCACCTGCGGTACGACGCGCTGTTTCCGCTGGCATTGATGGACCTGATGTTTCCCGGCTTCAGCAAGAGCTACGTCAGCCGGCTGTGGACCCGTGGTGTGTATACGTACGTGAGGGTGCCGCCGCAGTTCGATCCGCGCGACTTCAACTCGCTGGTCGACGGCTTCGTCGCCAGGTACATGACGGACCGCTCGGGCGCGCAGGGGAACAGGCGGTTCGAAGCGAGGCTCCAGCCGCTCGCCGACGTGCACTACGGCGAGAAGCTGGACGACGATCTGCCCACAGGCAACCTCTCCTATACATACGGATTCGGCGCCATCGCCGTGTTCATTCTGCTGGCTGCCTGCATCAACTACACGAACCTCGCAACGGCGCGAGCGGCGAGGCGCGCCAGAGAGGTGGGGATGCGCAAGGTGCTCGGTGCGACCCGGGTGGAACTCGTCGGGCAGTTCCTCGGCGAGTCGCTGGTCTTCACGGCGATTGCGCTGATCGCGGGCGTGCTGCTTGCGGCGCTGGTGCTTGCCCTGACGCCGATCGGCACTCTGATGGGTCATCAGCAATTGCTCGCCGGGATGTCTGACCCCGATGTGTGGGGAGGCATGTTGCTGCTGGGGCTGATCGTCGCGCTGTTGTCGGGGCTGTATCCCGCCTTCCATCTCTCGGAAATCTCGCCGCTCGCCGCACTCACTCACCTGCGCAGATCGTGGCAGACCGGTTTCAATCTGAGACAGATCCTGGTCGCGATCCAGGTCGCGATTTCCATCGGCGTCATCGCCTGTACTTTTCTGATGATGAGCCAGATGCGGTATGTCCACGAGAAGCCGCTGGGTTTCGCCAGGGACAATCGCCTGATCGTCACGCTGTATGGCTATGACGTGGTCCGGAACCTTCCGACCATCAAGACCGAGCTGCGGCGGCTGGACAACGTACGGAACGTTTCCACCATCAACATCGTGCCCGGCACCGGCAGCAGCAACATTCGCATGCGGGTCGAAAGCACGCAGGGCACGCTCGAGCCGACCGAACTCGCCGCCCTGTGGATCGATCCCACCTTTCCCGACAGCATGGAGCTGCAGATCATCGAAGGTCGCGCATTCTCGGAGCAGATGGGCAGCGACCTGCAGGAAGCGGCGCTGGTCAACGAAACCCTGGTGCGCCGGTTCGGTTGGGACCACGCGGTGGGCAAGCGCATTCAGACCGTGGGGACGGGCTCGCGCACGCGATTGGTCGTCGGCGTAGTGAAGGACTTCCACTACGCATCGTTGCACAACGCGGTCGGTCCGATGGTGATGATCCCGCTGGAGGAGCGCTACGACGAGGCGCTGCCGTTGCAGAAGGCGGTACTGCAATCCTCGGTCATCATCTCGCTGTCAGGCGAGCGTGTGGGCGAAACGTTGCAGCACATCAAGCAGCTCATGGGCCGGTTCGATCCGACGTTCAACTTCCAGCCGGTGTTTCTCGAGGATCGTCTGGAGCAGCTGTACCGGACGGAGGCGAGACTGCTGGCGCTTACCGGCATCTTCGCCGGCATCTGCATCGCCCTCTCCATCATCGGCATTGCGGCGCTGTCCGCATTCATGGTCGAGCAGCGAAGCCGCGAGATCGGGATACGCAAGCTGCTCGGCGCCTCCGATCGCAGCATCCTCACGATGCTGGGGCGACCGCTGTTGCTGCTGGTGATCGCCGCGGCCGTGCCAGCGTCCATCCTGGCCTGCTACGCGATCGACCGGTGGCTGCAGCGGTTCGAATATCACGCCGGGATCACGGCCGGCCCCTTCGTGCTGGCGACATTCCTGATTGCCGCCGTCACGCTGATGACGGCCGCGTTGCAGGCGGGCAAGGCGATGCGGACCAATCCGGTAGAGGTGCTGCGTTACGAGTAGCAAGAATCCACGGCCGGAGGAATCGCCGGCGAAGGACGCTCTAGCGCGACGGCGCTCTCCGTCGCGACTGCGCGTCCGCAGCATGCAGGCTGCGCCAGAGCAGATCGCAGCGTGCTTCGATCTCGGGAGTCATCGTGATCGCTCTGCCCCAGGCGCGCTTCGTTTCCGCCGGCCATTTGTTCGTCGCGTCCAGGCCGAGTTTGGAACCGAGTCCGGCAGTCGGGCTGGCGAAATCGAGGTAGTCGATGGGGGTGCGGCGCACGAGCATGGCATCGCGCGCCGGATCGACGCGCGTCGCGAGCGCCCAGATCACCTGCTTCCAGTCCCGGACGTCGATATCCGCATCGGTCACGATGACGAACTTCGTGTAGGTGAACTGGCGCAGAGTCGACCACACGGCCTGCATGATGCGTCGCGCATGTCCCGGATACGCCTTGTGGATGCTGACGACCGCCACTCGATACGAGCAGGCTTCCGGCGGCAGCCAGAAATCCACGATCTCCGGAAAGGCCCGCTGCAGCAGGGGCACGAACATGTCGTTGAGTGCCATGGCGAGCACGGAGGGCTCGTCCTCGGGCGAACGTCCCATGTAGCCGCCGTGATAGATGGCGTCCCGGCGCATGGACACGCGCTCGACGGTGAGGACGGGAAAGCGCGCCTGCGAGTTGTAGTAGCCGGTGTGATCGCCGAAAGGTCCTTCGAGTGCTTCGTCGCCCGGATGGATGTGACCTTCGATCACGATCTCGGCCGTCGCCGGTGCGCTCAGTCCGACCGCCGTCTGCCAGATCTCGCTGCGCCGGCGGCGCAGCAGCCCGGCGAACTGGAACTCCGACACCGTGTCGGGAATCGGCGCGGCTGCGGCAATCAGCAGCGCCGGATCGGCGCCGATCGCAACGACCACAGGGAATGGTTTGTCTGGATGTTTCCCGCACCATGACCGGTAGTCGAGGGCGCCGCCGCGATGCGGCAGCCAGCGCATGATCACGCGATTCGGGCCGAGCACCTGCTGGCGATAGACGGCCACGTTCTGCCGCGGATGCTGCACGCCGCGCGTGATGACGAGCCCCCACGTGATGAGCGGTCCGGCGTCTTCCGGCCAGCACGTCCAGACCGGCAGCGAGCCGAGGTCGATGTCGGCGCCCGTCTGCACGATCTCGCAGCACGGCGGGTTTGCAATCGTGCGCGGCGTCGCTTTCAGGAGCGGCGCAAAGGCCGGGAGGTGTTCGAAGACTTCGCTCGGCTGGTTCGGCCACTGCGGTTCCTTGAGGAACGCGAGCACGGAGCCGATCTCCCGCAACTGCGCCGTGCTCTCCAGGCCGAGCGCGGCAGCGACGCGCCGCGTCGTGCCGAACAGGTTGCCGAGCACCGGCATGGTCGAGCGCTGCGGTCGTTCGAACAACAGCGCGGGACCACCCTCGCGCAGGCTACGGCGGCACAGGGCCGTCATCTCCAGTCGCGGATCGACGGGAAAGGGCACGCGCTTCAGTTCGCCGCGACGCTCCAGGTCATTCATGAATTCGCGCAGGCTCGCGTAGCTCATCGTCCGCTCCAGTTGCGCAGGATCAAGATCCCGGCGGGCCGCCTGTGGCATAAGGCTGCGGTTTTCCCGAACCGGAGACGGTCATGTTCGATGTGTCGCGTTCGTTCGCTCTCTGGCTGCGGCTTGCTCCGGCGAAGCTGCATGAGCGCCTGTTTGCACTGTCGCTCAATCATCTGCTGCGGGGACAGGCATTGTCGCTGCGGCTGGGCGAACTCGACGGCAAGCGGTTTCGCGTCTGCGCCGATGACGTGCCGATCGCGCTCACGTTCGAAGTCGCGGCAGGCGGCGTGCGATGTTCGGCGCTGCCGGCCGATGTGATCTTCCGCGCGCGACTGTGCGACTTCATTGCGCTCGCGCAGCGCCGCGAGGATCCCGACACGCTGTTCTTCCAGCGCCGTCTGTCGGTGGAGGGCGAAACGGAAACGGGTCTGCATCTCAAGAATCTGCTCGATGGCTGGGAATACGATGTGCCTGCGCACGTGCGCAGCGTCCTGCCGGCGCCGCTGTCGCATGTCGCATCGGGCATCAGTTCGGCAGCGCGTGCCCTGCATGCGCTATCCCGGGCGCGCCGGCCGGGTAGCCATCGCAGTAGCCGCCCGGCAGAAAACTCTCGGGCAGGCTGAGGCGCGCGCCATCGAGTACGTCGCGGAACGTCTGCACGATCTGCAGGAAATCGTGCGAGTGCGGCGAAAGACGCAGGATGTCGACGCCCGCATCGCGGATCGCGTTCACGTGCGGCAGAAGATTCTGGATCGCGGCGGACTGGGTCTGGATGCCGTTGAACGCCAGAAAAGGCCGAGCTTCGCGCGAGTACAGGGTCAGGCCGTCGGGATACTGGCCGCAGACGAATCCGCATTCGTCCTTCTGCAGGCGATGGGCCCGCGCCGTGAAGCAGCGTGCGGAGAATGCGAGCGGCATGCGCCCGTAGGCGAACAGTTCGAACTCCATGTTCGCGGGGCGGCTCGCGCTCAGTGTCCCGATCGTGCCGAGCGGCAGTTCGAGAGGCGCCACCCAGCGCCTCGCTCCATGCCGGGCAAGCCATGTCAGCGTCGCTGCGTTGTAGACGTTGAGATGCGGACCTGCGACGAATGCTCGGCCCGCGAGCGCATGCACCACGGCATAGTCGTTCGCTTCGACCAGAGCGTTCTCTTCGGCGATGCGGCAGGCCGTTGCCACCTCGGACTCTGCCTCGATGAGCGCCAGGGTCGATGCCACGACCTCCTTGCCGGCATCGCGCAGCATCTGCGCCACGGCCGGCCAGTCCTCGCGCTGCAGGGTGCGGCGTTTGCTGCACACGACTTCGCCGAGATAGACGATGTCCACCGGCGACTGGCACAGCTCGGCATAGAAGTGCAGCGCGGAGGCGCGATCCCAGAGATAGAGCAGGGGTCCGACGGCGAGTTTCACGTTCATTGCCACGGACGGTGGTAGGCGCCGAGCGTGTGCGTGCGGCCTTCGGCGAGCGCGTCGAGTCCCTGGGTCACTTCCGTCGGCGGCGACCAGCGCGGACCGGCGTGCATGCAATCATCGAGTGCACGCCGCAGCAGCCGGGTCACGGTCGCGACATACGCCGGCGAACGCTGACGACCCTCCACCTTGATCGCTTTCACGCCGCCCTGGATGAGCGCAGGCAGTACGTCGAGCGCATTGAGGCTCGCCGGTTCTTCGATGGCGTGATAGGTGCTTCCTTCGACCGTGAAGCGTCCCTTGCAGAGCGTGGGATATCCCGCGGCTTCGGTGGGGAAGAACCGGTCGATGAGTACGCCGTTGAGGCGCGACTCGCGTCCTGCCGGCGTCTCTTCCCAGCGCACCGCGTGGGCGGGCGAGCAGACGCCGTGAGTGTTCGGCGATTGACCGGTGACGTAGGACGAGAGCGCGCAGCGTCCTTCGACCATGACGCACAGGCTGCCGAACCCGAACACTTCGATCTCCACCGAGGTTCGCTCGATCAGCCTCGTGACCTGCGTGCACGACAGTACGCGAGGCAGCACGGCGCGCCGGATGCCGAACTCGCGCCGGTAGAACTCGAGCGCACGCCAGTTGGTCGCCGAGCCTTGCACGCTCAGGTGCAGGCGCAGGTCCGGGTGGCGATCCGCGGCGTAACGCATGAGACCGGGGTCGGCAAGGATCAGCGCATCGGCCCGCAAGCTCGCCGCCTGATCGATCGTCGCCATCACGGAGGCCCACGTCGCAGGCCGCGGATAGACGTTGAGCGCGACGAACACCCGCGCGCCGCGCGCGTGCGCATAGGCGATCCCGAGCGATGCTTCTTCGCGGCTGAAGTTCAGTCCCGGAAAATTGCGCGCGTTGCTCTCGCCGCGAAAGCCGATGTACACGGCATCGGCGCCGTGGTCGATCGCCGCGCGCAGCGCGGGCATCGTACCGGCGGGGCACACGAGTTCGACAGGAGGCTGCGGCTGTCGTGTCGTCTCACGAGTCATCGAGACAGCGTACGCACTGCCGGCGAACGCTGTCTTGACGCAGGTCAATCGCGTTCGCCCGAGGCAAGCGTGAGCAGTTCGATCGTGCTGCCGCGAACGTGAATCGCCTTCTCCCGGTGAAGCTGCTGCAGGATGCGGCTCACGGTCTCGACGCTCGTATCGAGCAGGTTCGCGATGTCGCCGCGGCTCATCGCCAGCCGGAACCGCCGGCCATCGAAGCCGTGCCGTCGCAGACGTTCGGCATGGTCGGCCAGAAAGCCCGTGACGCGTTCGCGCATCGGCCCGCGTGTGAGCGGCAGCCGTGGCACGACGGCCGTACCGAGCAGATTCACCACCGCCGCCAGGTGTTCGACATTCCTGGGCACGGGCAGCTCGCAGCAGACGGACTGCTCGAGCGCGATCGCATCGCAGCGGTACGTACGGGAGCCGAAGGCTTCGAGCCCGATGATTTCGCCGGGCACATGGAAAGCAATGACCCGCTCATGGCCATCCTCGGTGAGATGAACCGTCTTGATCGTGCCTTGCCGGACGGCGAACACGGAACCGGCCGCGCCTCCCGAGCGAAACAGTCGCGCGCCGGCGTCGAGTACTCGGAACGTCCCGCGGGCCGGCCGTTCCCGGCCGTCGCGATGAGCCAGCAGGACGGCCAGCCGGCAGAGCTCGTTCAGGTCGCAATCGCTGCACGCGAAGGGACGGGCACGGGCGTCCCCGCGATCTCTCGTGGCCCGACTGCTCATGTCATCACGCTCATGTCATCGCTCGATTCATGGTGGTGCGCCGGTGCGGAACAGTCATCTTGATCCATCTCAATTTATACGGCGCGTCTGGCGCTCTGCTTTGACCTGGATCAGGCCGGATGCAGTTCGACGCCGATACGCTTGCTGACGCGATTGGGCTGCAGGAGTCGGGAAGGTGGTGATGCAGACGAAACTTCCGCCGTACACGCACAGAGAACATGCGGCGCGCTATTCGCGGGTGGTCCGCCTGATGCCGTCGATGGAGTGGGACGCCTACTTCGATCTCGTGAAACAGATCCAGGCGCTGAAGCGCGATCGCAATGCCATCGTGCTCGCCCACAACTACCAGCGGCCCGAGATCTTCCACGCCGTCGCGGACATCCAGGGAGATTCGCTGACGCTCGCGCGCGAAGGCGCAAAGTCGCGCGCCGACGTGATCGTCATGTGCGGCGTGCGCTTCATGGCGGAGACGGCAAAGATCCTCTCGCCGGAGAAGACGGTGCTGCTGCCGTCGCCGAATGCGGGCTGTTCGCTCGCGGATTCGATCACCGCAGCGGACGTGCGGGCATTGCGGGCCCGGCATCCCGGTACGCCCGTCGTGTGCTACGTGAACACCGACGCGGCGGTGAAAGCGGAATGCGATGCATGCTGCACGTCCGCGAACGCCATCGAGATCGTCGAAGGACTCGGCGCGGATCAGGCCATCTTCGTTCCGGATGCCTATCTCGCCGCGTACGTCGCGGCGCACTCGAAGGTGCAGATCATTCCGTGGCGCGGCCGGTGCGAGGTGCACGAACGTTTCACCGCGGGCGAGATCGAGGAATACCGCCGGACGACCGGCGCTTACGTGATCGCGCATCCCGAATGCCCGCCCGAGGTCCAGGCCGTGGCCGACTACGTCGGCTCGACCTCCGGAATGATTGCAGCGCTGCGACGACGTCAACCTGCGCGCGCGGTGCTGGTCACCGAGTGTTCGATGGCCGACAACGTCTGCAGCGAGTTTCCGGAAACCGAGTTCGTCCGTCCCTGCAATCTGTGTCCGCACATGCAGTCGATCACGTTGCCGGGCATTCTGCGGGCGCTCGTGGACCTGCAGCCTGCGATCGAAGTGCCGGCGGACATCGCAGCGAGGGCGAGACGCAGCATCGACCGCATGCTGGAGCTGACGGCTCGACACGCCGCATGAACGTCATCGAAACCGACGTGCTGGTCCTGGGCGCCGGTGCGGCGGGCCTGGTCACGGCGCTGAATGCACCTGCCCGCCGCGTCACGGTCCTGGCGCCCGGCAGCGTCGACGGTCCGACTGCGCCGGCGAGCGATCTCGCGCAGGGCGGCATCGCTGCGGCCGTGGCGACGCACGATTCGGCGGCGTTGCATCTTCAGGACACGCTGCGCGCGGCAGGCGGTCACGTCCAGCTCGATGCCGCGCGCTATCTGTGCGAACGCGCTTCCTCCGCCATCGACTACCTCCATTCTCTCGGCCTGCAGTTCGACCGGGCGGGCCGGGACTGGTCGCTTCACACCGAAGCGGCGCATTCCCGGGCGCGCGTGCTTCACGTAGGCGATGCGACCGGCGCCGCCGTCATGCGCGTGCTGCGGGACGTCGCGAGCAATGCCGCACACGTCGACGTGCTGCACGGCGTACGCGCCGTGCGGTTGCTGGCCGACGCAGGACAAGTGCGCGGCGTTCTCGCGCAAGGAGAGCGGTCCGATGTCGTGGCGATCCATGCCCGCGCGGTCGTGATCGCCACCGGTGGCATCGGCGGCCTGTACGCGCGGACGACGAATCCGACCACGGCGTGCGGCGATGGATTGTCGCTGGCGCTCGCGGCAGGCGCCCGGTGCGCCGCGCTCGAATTCGTGCAGTTTCATCCGACCGCGCTGGACGTGGACGCGACGCGGCTGCCGCTTCTGACGGAGGCGCTGCGCGGCGCAGGGGCCAGACTGATCGACGAGCACGGCAGGCGAGTTCTGGCGGGCATTCATCCGCTGGCAGAGCTGGCGCCGCGCGACGTCGTCGCTCGCGCCGTATACGCAGCGCAGCAGCGCGGCGCGCGGGTCGCGCTCGATGCGAGGCATCTGGACGATCGGGATCTCGCGGCGGAATTTCCCTCGGCGCACCGCGCGTGTCTCGAACACGGCTTCGATCTGAGGCGCGAGCCCGTCCCGGTGACTGCCGCCGCTCACTACCACATGGGCGGCATCGCAGTGGATCTCGATGGACGGACCAGCCTGCGGGGACTCTGGGCGGCAGGGGAGGCGGCATGTACGGGAGCGCATGGCGCCAATCGTCTCGCCAGCAACTCGCTGCTCGAGGCAATCGTCTTCGGCCGGCGCTGCGGTCGCGCGCTTTCACGCGAGCACACGCAGTCGCCGACGCGATGCGGTCATGGCAGCTTGACGACGGAGATCGACATCGACCAGGGCGTCCGTCGCGACCTGCGCGAAATGATGTGGCGATGCATGGGAGTCGTGCGCAGCGCAGCGTCGATCTCCGAAGGCCTGACGTACGTCACGCGCTTGCGCGAGCTGACGCCGCCCGCCCGAACGCTGGAGCATTCGCGGCTCCTGCTCATGGAACACATGCTGCTGGCTGCCGCGCGACGCACGACGAACTGCGGCGCTCACTATCGAAGCGACGCGATCCGTGCGCCGGCGATGGGGCAGGCCTGCGCATGACGTGGGACCGGAATGAATCCGGCCCGTAGCGTTTTCACTCCCGACGGGATCAGACAGCCTCGAAGACGAGCGTCGCGTTCGTGCCGCCGAAGCCGAAGCTGTTCGACATGACGGCGGCTGGCCGGACCGCGCGCGTGCTCCGGATGATCGGGAAGCCGGCCGCCTGCGGGTCGATCTCGTCGATGTTCGCGGACGCCGCGAGGAATCCATCGCGCATCATGAGCAGGCTGTAGATCGCCTCATGCACGCCGGCCGCGCCGAGCGAGTGTCCCGACAGCGACTTGGTGGACGAGATCGGCGGAAGGTCCGCCCCGAATGCCTCGCGCACGGCGCGCAGTTCGATGACGTCGCCCAGGGGAGTCGATGTGCCGTGCGTGTTGAGATAGTCGATCGATCCGCCGCGCACGGATTCGAGCGCCTGCCGCATGCAGCGCACGGCCCCTTCGCCCGAGGGCTGGACCATGTCGGCGCCGTCCGCGGTCACGCCATAGCCGGTGAGTTCCGCGTAGATGCGTGCGCCGCGGGCGCGTGCGTGTTCGAGCGATTCGAGCACGAGCATGCCGCCGCCGCCGGCAATCACGAATCCGTCGCGACTGACGTCGTAGGCGCGCGAGGCGGTCCCGGGCGTCGCGTTGCGCGCGCTCGACAGCGCTCCCATGGCATCGAAAAGGGACGCGAGCGACCAGTGCTCCTCCTCGCCGCCGCCGCAGAACGCGACGTCCAGATTGCCCCAGCGGATCTGCTCGGCGCCCGCACCGATGCAATGCGCGCTCGTCGCGCACGCGGAGGTGATCGAATAGCTGACGCCCTTGATGCGAAAGGTCGTGGCGAGACAGGCTGCGACCGTGCTGCTCATCGTGCGCGGCACGCGTGTCGCGCCGACCTTGCGGATGCCGCGCTGACGCAGCAGATCCGCTGCTTCGACGATGTTCGACGACGACGCGCCGCCGCTGCCTGCGATCAGGCCCGTCCGCGGGTTGCTGATCTGTGCTTCTGCGAGACCGCTGTCCGCGATCGCCTGTTGCATGGCGATGGCGGCATAGGCGGCGGCATCGCCCATGAAGCGCAGGTCGCGCCGATCGAGATGCTGCTCGACGTCGATGTCGGGTACGCCTGCGATCTGGCTGCGCAGGCCGATCTGCGCATAACCGGGCGCCGCGCGAATGCCGGAGCGGCCTTCGGCGAGCGACCGTGAAACCGCATCGAGACCGTTGCCGAGGGATGAGACGATGCCCATGCCCGTCACGACGACTCTGCGCATCAGGCGAGTCCTGCCGCAAGGCTGGCGCCGTCGAACAGGCCGACGCGAAGGCCGCGCGCCGTGTAGATCTGGACGCCGTCGGCATCGAGCGCGCCATCGCCGAGCACCATCACGAGCTTGCGCGCGAAGATGCGCTTGATGTCGATACGGTAGGTCACGCGCTTGACCGACGGCAGGACCTGACCGGTGAATCTCACTTCCTCCACACCGAGCGCCCGACCCAGGCCCTTGTAGCCCTTCCACGCGAGAAAGAATCCGATGAGCTGCCACATCGCATCGAGGCCGAGGCAGCCCGGCATGACCGGATCGTCGCGAAAGTGGCACTGGAAGAACCAGAGCGACGGATCGATGTCGAGCTCCGCGCGCAGCATGCCGTTGCCGTAGGCGCCGCCTGTGTCGGAGATCCATGTGATGCGATCGAGCATGCGCATGTACCCGATGGGCAGCCGCGGCGTGTTGGGACCGAAGAGCTCGCCTTCGCCGCACGCGACGATTTCTTCCAGTGAATAAGCGGAGGGGCGGGCCGGCACGGTGGCGTCGGCCAGGGACAGCGCAGTGGTTTGCATGAGCCGATTAGAGCCCCTTGCGCGACGGCGCATCTTGATCTGGATCAAGCGCAGGCGGTCTGTTGGCGTAGGGGGCCTCTTGACTGTGGGACCGGCTTGAGCCGGCCTCTTCATCAGAAGTCAGGCTGAAGCCTGACCCACAGCAAGAAGGGAACGCGTCCGTCGCCAGAAACCCGGCGCTCGATTCCGCCTTCGCCCCCTTCGTCGCACAAGCCGGGTACCGCGGATGGTTGTGATCTAACGTGCCGCCCGGTCAATATCCACGAAGGAGTGCTTCATGAACTACAAGGTACTGATTGCGGCGAGTCTCGTCGCGGCGATTGCGGCAGCGGGCGAAGGCGGGGAATTGCCGAGCGGGTGGGTCCGCGCCGGGACGTCCAAGCATTGCGAAGTGACCGCGGACAGCCAGGTCGTCAGCACGGGGGCACGCAGCCTCCTGCTGAAATGCGATCGGGACGAATCCGGTTTCGTGACGGTAATGCAGACGTTCGGTGCAGAGGACTATCGCGGCAAGCGCATGAGGTTCTCGGCCGACGTGCGCGCCGACAGCGTGACGGAAGGGGGCGGTCTGTGGATGCGCATCGACGGCGCGGCGGCGAAGATGCTCGCGTTCGACAACATGCAGTCGCGCCCGATCAAGGGCACGCGGGACTGGCAGCGGTACTCGGTCGTCCTGGACGTGGCGGACGAGGCTTCGGCCATCAACTTCGGCCTGCTGATGTCAGGCAAGGGCCGCCTGTGGATGGACGATCTCAAACTGGAGCCGGTGGGCACGGAGGTGCCGGTCACCGGCGCCAGTGTGCGGTTGCAGCCGAACCTGGATCTGAGCCGCTAGATGAGCACGTCGCGCAGCCCGGCCGGTACCGTGAGCGATCGCGCCGGGCTGCTCGACGGCTTTTCCTGGCGCGGGTGCGCCGGTCCCGTCGTCGCGTTCGTGATCGTCCTGGCCGCGTTCTTCCACTATCGCGGATGGACGCCGCCCACCATCTTCCTCGCGAAACTCTGGACTGCCCATGCCGTCGCGTTCGCGCTGCTCGCGGCAGCTGCGCGCTGGCCGCGCGTCGTCGCGTCCACGCGGATCGTGATCGCGGCGGCAGCGGTGGCGACGCTGATCGGCGGTCTCGCCTGCGTGCTGGTCGGTATCGCACCGTACTGGTGGCTGGCGGAAGATGCCGGACGCATCGTCTCCGAATGGTTGCAGGGGAGCGGATTTGCGGCCTTCTTCATCGCCTGGCCGATCGCCCTCACGGCGGTTACGCGCCAGCGCAACGCGCTCGTCGAGAGTCGCAGGCAGCTCGCGGAATCCCGGCTGCATGCCCTGCAGGCGCAGATCGAGCCGCATTTCCTGATGAATACGCTGGCCAACCTGCGCCATCTGATTCGACGCGACGGCGTCGCCGCGGCAACGATGCTCGATCACCTGGCGGACTTTCTGCAGAACGCCCTGCAGCGCACGCGGACGACGACCACCACGCTCGGGCAGGAACTCGAGCTCATCGACAGCTACCTCAGCATCATGCGCATCCGCCTGGCCGATCGCCTGACGTTTTCCATCCGCTGCGAGGAGCGCCTGAAGGCCATGGTGATTCCGCCGCTGCTGCTGCAGCCGCTCGTCGAAAACGCCGTGGAGCATGGCATCGAACCCAGCGAGCATGGCGGATCGATCGACATCGCCATCGACGCGGCCTCCGGCCGGTTGCGGGCGACCATCGGCGACGACGGCGTCGGCTTCGATGCTGCGCGGGTCAATGAGAATGGCGTGGGCCTGAAGAATGTCCGCGAGCGGCTCGCGACGCTGTATGGAGCTGACGCAGTGCTCACCGTCGAGCGGCGGGGCGAACGCGGCACCGTCGCAACCTTGCTGATCCCGGGAGCCGGCCGATGACGAGCGCGATCATTGCCGACGACGAACCGCTGCTGCGCGAGGAATTGCGCGACATGATGCGCGAGCTGTGGCCGTCGCTCGACATCATCGACGAGGCGCGCGACGGAATGTCGGCGCTGCAGAAGATCCAGGAACGCCGGCCGGACGTGGCGTTCCTTGACGTTCGCATGCCCGGGTTGTCGGGGCTCGAGGTCGCCGAACAGATTCAGGACATCGCCAACGTGGTCTTCATCACGGCGTACGACGAGCACGCCATCGCCGCCTTCGAGCAGGGCGCGGTCGACTATCTGCTCAAACCCGTCAAGGCGACGCGGCTCGCGGCGACGATCAAGCGGCTGCGGGAACGCATCGAAGGCGGGGAAGGCCGTTCCCCGCGCGGCAAGCCGTTGAACTGGATCCAGGCGACGGCGGCGAACAAGCTGCGCTTCTTCGCCGTCAGCGACGTGCTGTATTTCCAGTCCGACAGCAAGTACACGCGCCTCGTGACCGCCGGACACGAGGCGCTGATTCGCAAATCGCTGGCGGACCTGATGCGCGCGCTGGATGCGGAGACGTTCCGTCAGATCAATCGCGGCGTGATCGTGAATGTCTCCCACATCGAGAGCGTGGAGCGGGGCAGTGCCGGAGAGATGTTCGTGCGCATGCGCGGCCACGCCATCGAACTGCAGATCAGCCGGGCGCATCAGGCGCAGTTCCGCGGTATGTGATGAAGCGGAATCAGGGGGTTTCTGTAGGTCAGGCTTCAGCCTGACTTCCGAAAGAGGCCGGCTAAAGCCGGCCCCACAGCAAGAGGCCCCACCCTGACCCCAGGACCGGAGGCACACCGCGCCTCCGGGGAATCACGGAGTCCCCCCTCGACATCGGCATGCTTTCATTGCTCCGTCATCGGCTCCGCGGGCATGCAATGCATCTCACCTTCCTCGGCGCAACCCAGACCGTCACCGGCTCCCGCTACCTGCTGGCCTGCGGCAAGCACCAGTTGCTGGTCGATTGCGGCCTGTTCCAGGGCTACAAATACCTGCGCCTCAAGAACTGGAAACCGCTGCCGGTCGATGTCGATGCGCTGCACGCGGTGATCCTGACGCACGCGCATCTCGATCACAGCGGATTCCTGCCGGCATTGTGGCGCGATGGCTATCGCGGCCCCGTGTACGCGACGGCTGCAACAGCCGACCTGTGTCGCATCCTGCTGCCCGACAGCGGTCATCTGCAGGAGGAACAGGCGCAGTACGCCAACCGGCACAAATTTTCCAGGCACTCGCCCGCGCTGCCGCTCTACACCCAGGCCGATGCCGAAGCGAGTCTCGATCTGTTTCGACCCGTGGATTTCGATTCGCTGCTGACCGTCGCGCCCGGCATCTCGTGCCGTTTCAGTCGTGCGGGCCATCTGCTCGGCGCCGCCAGCGTGCGCATCGAGCACGAGGGTCGATCCGTGCTGTTCTCCGGCGATCTCGGCCGTCCCAACGATCCGCTGATGCCTGCGGCGGCAGCACCGCCTGCCGCCGACTACGTGCTGATCGAATCGACCTATGGCGATCGACTGCACGCGCCGGTCGATCCGCAGGTGCAACTGCGCGATGCGATCCGGCGGGCCTGCGACCGACGCGGCGTGATCCTGATTCCGACGTTCGCCGTGGGACGCGCACAGCTGATGATGCTGCTGATCGCGCGACTGAAAGCCGCCGGCGAGATTCCCGATCTGCCCGTGTATCTCGACAGCCCCATGGCCATCGACGCCACCGATTCGCTGCTGCGCTTCCGCCGCGAGCAGCGGCTGGACGATGCGGAGATCGCGCGGTTGCGTAACGTGGCGAAGCGCGTGCACACGCAGGACGAATCGCGCGCGCTGGATCGCATCCGCGAGCCGGCGATCATCCTGGCCGCGAGCGGCATGGCGACGGGCGGACGCATCCTGCATCACCTGAAAGTATTCGCGCCGGATGCACGCAACCTGATCCTGTTCGCCGGTTTTCAGGCGGGCGGTACCCGCGGCGCCGCGATGGTCGGCGGTGCGCGCAGCGTGCGCATCCATGGCGAAGACTTCCCATTGAACGCCGAGGTCCTGCAGCTCGATGCGATCTCTGCGCACGCCGACGCCGCCGAGCTCATCGGCTGGCTGCACCAGATGCCGCATCCGCCGCGCCGTGTATTCATCACGCACGGCGAAGCCGCGGCGAGCGACGCGCTGCGGGCGAAGATTTCGCGCGAGCTGGGATGGCGTGCCGAAGCACCGGAGTATCGCGACGAAGTCGATCTGTAGGCACGCGAACGCGACCGTCCGGTCATCTACGTAAGTCTTCTCGGGCACTCACGGTCGTGACGGGCGCGCAGGCATGCGACGCTTGAGGCATCCCGCGCTGATCACGGAGATGGACATGCCTCAACGCTGCGACACTCACCGGCCGGAGATCGGCATGCACGACTGGGCGCTGGTGCTGGGCGCGGGCGAGGGCAAGCGTCTGCGGTCGCTGACCACCACGTCGTCAGGCGTGACGGTGCCGAAGCAGTTCTGTTCTCTCGCCGGCGGCGGCTCGCTCCTCGAAGAGGCGCTGCATCGTTCCGGTGTCGTCGCAGCGCCGCAACGCACCGCTGTCGTGGTGGCCAGGGAGCATGAGCGCTGGTGGCGGCCGCTGCTGGCGTCGACGCCTGCGGAAAACGTCATCGTCCAGCCGCGCAACTGCGGAACGGCGATCGGCATCCTGTTGCCGCTGCTGTCCATCATGCGTCGCGATCCCGATGCGACGGTGCTGGTGCTGCCTTCCGATCATTTCGTGCGCAACGAGGACGTTCTCGCGCAGGCGATGCGCGAAGCATTGCGCCAGGCGCATCGCGCCACGGATGACGTCGTGCTGCTGGGCATCGATCCGGAGGAAGCCGATCCGGAACTTGGCTACATCCTGCCGGAACCTGCGCCCGCCGATGCCGGCTGCGGAGTTCGGTCCTTCATCGAAAAGCCGGACAGCGAGACGGCCCGCCGCGTCATTGCCGCAGGCGGATTGTGGAACTCCTTCATCTTCGCGGCGACGGCACGCTCGCTGGTGACGATGCTGGAACGGGCGATGCCCGAGATCGTGATGGAGCTGGCGGAAACGTCGCGAAGGATCGACGCCGGACAGGCGTCGATGGCGGAACTGGCGAGCGTCTACGACCGCCTGCCGGCAGTCGATTTCTCGCGCGATGTCATGCAACGATTTCCGCAGCGCCTGCGCGTAGTGCGCGTGCCGCGATGCGGCTGGAGCGATCTGGGCACGCCGCGGCGCGTGGCGCAGGTGCTGCACCGGGAGCGGCCGGTCGCCCGCGCGCACGGCGGCGCGGCATTTCTCAACCTGGCCACACAGAACGCGGAGTGCCGCTGCGTCGGCTAAGCCGCGGGCGATCGACGTTCGTCAGGAGATCAACGATGACGCGGACCGATTCGACCTTCATCAGGACGATGGCCATGAGCCTTGCCGCTGCCGCACTGTTGTCCGGGTGCAGCAGCACCCGGGTCGACGATCGTGAGGCCGCCGCGCTGAGCGGCGTCGAGCTTTACGAACGATTGTGCTCGAGCTGTCACGGCGACATGGCGCGCGGCGACGGACCGGTGGCGCCGCTGATCAAGACCGGCGTGCCGGACCTGACGCTGCTCGCGCGCAGAGACGGCGGCGAATTTCCCACTGAGGATGTGCGGCGCGCCATCGACGGACGCTGGGACCGCCACGCGCACGGCGCCCGCGACATGCCCGTGTGGGGTTGGCAGCTCTTCGACATGTCGTCGCAGAATGCGCAAGGCGAACGGGCGCAGGTCGATTCCATGATCGATCGGTTGGTGAACTACCTGCAGTCGGTGCAACGCCCATGATGCGGCGCCGGACTACGTCCGGGTGACGTGAGCGTCGGTCGATCCCTCTCCGGCACTACGTAAGGACTCCGGGAAAGTCCGGGCTGCAGCGAGGCGTCGTCGGCGCGCATGATCCGGACACGCGACAGACGTGGAGAGTCGAGATGTACCAGAAGATTCTCGTTCCCGTGGATGGCAGCGCACCTTCGCTGCGGGGCCTGCATGAAGCGGCCAGACTTGCCAAGGGTTGCGGCGCCAGTCTGAAGCTGGTCCACGTCGTCAACGAGTTCATTTTCGATCCGGTGTACGTGCCCGCGACGGCCTACGAGCCGGTGCTCGAATCGATGCGCATCAACGGCCAGCGGATTCTCGCGACCGCGGCAGCCATTGCCAGAGAAGACGGCGCCCAGCCCGAGACGCAGCTCATCGAAACGATCGGCGGCAGCGTGGCGCGGCTGATCCTGGAGGCGGCGCTGCAGTGGCGGGCGGATCTGATCGTGATGGGCACGCACGGGCGTCGCGGCGTCAGTCGCGCCGTGCTCGGCAGCGATGCCGAGACGGTGCTGCGCAAGGCGACGGTGCCGGTGCTGTTCGTCCGCGATCATTCGCAGAATCCGTGATCCGCGGCAGGGTCGATGACAGTGTTCGACGAAGGAGGCCGGCGATGAAGATCCAGCAGTACTGCAAGCATGGCGTGATCGCCATCAGCGATGAGCAGGACATCGGCGCCGCGGCGCGCTTGATGCGCGAGAAACACGTCGGCTTCCTGATCGTCTTCCGCGAGGGCGATGCATTGCACAAGCCGGTCGGCGTGCTCACCGACCGCGACATCGTGCTGCAGGTGACGGCGCGGGACGTCGATCCGCACTCGATCACGGTCGGCGACGTGATGACGCGGCAGCCGCTGATCGCCAACGAAGGCGACGAACTCGGCGACCTGGTGCAGGCGATGCGGCATTCGGGTCTGCGGCGCGTGCCCGTGGTCGATGCGCGCGGCGCACTGACGGGCGTCATCGCCCTCGACGATGTCATCGACATCATCGCCGGCCTGATGGGCGAGGTCGCCGGCTCGATCAAGAGCGGGCAGCGCCAGGAATGGCACACGAGGGCGAGCTGATGGGGCGCCCGGCCGGGTTTGCGAATGACGAGGCCATCCGGTTGCGGCTCGCGACGCGTCGCGAGGAACTGACGACGCGACGCCGACGGGTCGATCGCGATCTGGGTCGCCAGAACGAACCGCTCGTGGCGGACTTCAGCGATCAGGCCACCCAGGTGCAGAACGATGAAGTGCTCGAGGCCATCGGCGACAGCGCCAGCCGGGAACTCGAAGCCATCGATGCGGCGCTGGAACGGATCGCCAGCGGCCGCTTCGGCGTCTGCACGGACTGCGGCCAGCAGATCGAGCGGGCGCGACTGGAAGCGGTGCCCTACGCCGTGAGATGTTCGCGCTGCGCTGTCTAGCGGAGCGCGCTCACGGGACGAGCACCGCTGCGCCGCGCAAGTCGCCGCTGCGCAAGCGCTGCAACGCGACGTTGGCATCGGTGAGCGGAAAGACTTCCACTGCGGTCGCCACCGGAATCTTCGCCGCCAGCTCGAGGAATTCGACGCCGTCGCTGCGCGTGAGATTCGCCACCGAGCGCACGACGCGTTCTTCCCACAACAACCGGTAGGGCATCGCAGGCAGATCGCTCATATGAATGCCGCCGCAGACGAGCGTGCCGCCCTTGCGCAGCGCCCGCAGCGCAGCCGGTACGAGTTCGCCCGCTGGTGCGAAGATGATGGCGGCATCGAGCGGCTGCGGCGGCGTGTCCTCGGAACTGCCTGCCCACTGCGCGCCCATGGACAGCGCGAACTGCTGCGCCGCCGCGTCGCCGCGACGCGTGAAGGCATACACCTCCTGTCCCGACCAGCGCGCGATCTGGATCACGATGTGCGCTGCGGCGCCGAAGCCGTACAGGCCGAGCCGCTTGCCCGGACCCGCCATGCGCCACGAGCGATAGCCGATCAGTCCGGCGCACAGCAGCGGCGCGGCGTGCACGTCGTCCATGGTCGCAGGCAGTTCGAAGCAGTAGCGCGCATCCGCGAGTACATGCTGGGCGTAGCCGCCGTCGAGCTGATAACCGGTGAAGCGCGCGGTGTCGCACAGGTTTTCCCGGCCGCTGCGACAGAACTCGCACTGCCCGCAGGTCCAGCCGAGCCAGGGCACGCCCACGCGGGTGCCCGACACGATGGCGACACCGGCGCCGCAGGCAACGACTTCGCCGACGATTTCGTGACCCGGTACGATCGGCAGCACGCCTTCGGGCAGCTCGCCGTCCACGACGTGCAGGTCCGTGCGGCACACGCCGCAGGCGCGAACCTTCAGGAGCACCTGGCCCGACGCGGGTGTCGGACGTTCGCAGACTTCGCGCACCAGCGGCGTGCCGTGGCGATGCAGCCGCATGCAGAGGAAATGGTCTGCGCTCATGGATCGCATTTCACCCGCGGGAAGGGCGAGTCGTCACCGCGGATTGTGCGGCAGCATTACGCGGTTGTCCCGATATCGCCGGATCTGCCATTGTCGACCATAGAGAACCCATCGCAGGTGTCCGTCATGAAGCGACGAGTCGGTAGCAGTTGCGCAATACGCTGGTCGGCGGTGCTCGCGGGTGCCGCGGCATTCACGACAGCGATGCCGGCGACCGCGGATCCAGAGCGCGTGGACGAACTGGTGCAGACGGCGCTGCATCTCGACCGTCATCCGGCGCGCGGCGGCAGGCTGTACGCGAAGAATTGCAGCAGTTGCCACGGCCCCAAGGCGCTGGGCGATGCGGTGAAAGTCATCCCGGCGCTGGCCGGCCAGCGTCGCGCCTACCTGGTCAAGCAGCTGGCCGACTTCACCGAACTGGAACGCGAGAGCGAGACCATGCACGCCGTCGTCGCGCGCACCAAGCTGCGCGAGCCGCAGGACTGGATCGACATCGCCGCTTACGTGAATTCCCTGCCGCCGGCCCAGCTGCTCGAAACCGGCAATGGCGAGGGCGTCGAGCTGGGCGAGGCGATCTTCCAGGAGCAATGCGCCTCCTGTCATGAAGAGGACGGCCGCGGCGACGACGATGGTTTCGTGCCGTCGCTGCGCAACCAGCACTACTCGTATCTGCTGCGGCAGAGCCAGGGACTGGCGAGCTGGCATCGTCACAACGTCGATGCGGATCTGGTGCGCTATCTCGACAGCCTGAAGCCGGACGAACTAACGGCCGTCGCCGATTATCTGTCGCGCATGCGCGGTCCCGTGCGGGACCGCAACCGCCTCGATGAGGACGGCACTTCCGGAAACTGAGGAGTCCTGCGATGAACATCAACAACATCCTCGTGATCGTGGATCCGACGGCTGCGACGCATCCCGCGGTCGACAAGGCAGCGCTGCTGGCAGCGAAGCTCCATGCAAGACTGGAGCTGTACGTGTGCGATACGCGCGCCACGCGCGAGTCGCGACTGAGCGCGGCGAATGCCGTGGTCGACGTGCGCGCGCTGTTGCAGACGATGGCAGGCCCGCTGCGCGAGCGCGGCATCGACGTCACGACCGAGGCGGAGTTCGGCGATCCGCTGGTCGAGAAACTGGTGCAGCGCACCCGCGATACCAGCGCCGACCTGGTCGTGAAGGACACGCATCATCATTCGCTGGCGCGGCGTACGTTCCTGACCAACACGGACTGGGAACTCATCCGCGCCTGTCCGGTGCCGCTGCTGCTGACCCGGTCGGCGCAGTGGGCGAAGACGCCGAAGATCGTCGCCGCCGTCGATCCGGGACATACCAACGACAAGCCGGCCTTGCTCGATCAGCGCATCCTGGAACAGGGCCGGTATCTGGCGCAGCACCTCGGCGGCGAGTTGCACGTGCTGCATGCCTACATCCCTGTCTCGGTCATTGCCGCCGCGGTGAGCCGCGAGCCGCCCACGGCGCTGTCCGTGTCGCCGCAGGATCTCAAACAGGAGCAGGAAGAAAAAGTGCGCGAGGTGGCGCAGCTCGCGGGCCGCTTCGGTGTCGAGGCGGGCCGCATCCATGTGCAGCTCGGCGGACCGGCGCAGGTGCTGCCGCAGGCGGCGCGCGAGCTGCATGCGGATGTGATGGTGATGGGGGCGTTGTCGCGTCGCGGCCTGAAGCGCGCGTTCATCGGCAGTACGGCCGAGGACGTGCTCGAGCAGCTCGGGTGCGATGCGCTGGTCGTCAAGCCCGTGGACTTTTCCGCGGCGCTGCAGGGCTTGTGTCCTTGAGCATGCCGTCGACGTGAGCCCCGCGATCGGGCGGGGCTCGGTCCTGCATGTGCGTCACAGTTCCTTCGTCGTGACCACCGTCTTCGGCGTCGCGGGAATCAGCACGACGTTGTCGCCATCGACGAGGCAGCGTGCCGTCGCCACGACTTCGCCGCTGCGGACGCCACGCGCACGAACTTCGATCGTGTAACTGTCGGGCTTCCAGTACGCCAGCGTCGGCGAGGCGTACGAGTAGTTGGTCCGGGTCTTGAGCACTGGATGATCAGCGATCTGCTGGGTCGAGAATGCCTTGATGCAGGCATCGAATGCCGCCGCCGATTCCAGATCTCCAGCGTGGCCGGCGAGCGGTGCGGCGGCAACGGCGAGCAGTGCAACGATCGATGCTGTCTTGGTGTTCATGATGATCTCCTCGTGTGTGTACGGGATCAGCGTACGTCCCGAGTCAGCGGCGTTTCCTGATCTGGATCAGTCCGGGTGCCGATTCCCGGTCAAGATCGGTGAAGTCTGCTGCAGCCCTGCGATCAGTGCGGCATCGGCTTTGCCCAGCACGCTGCTGCGGACCAGGATCTCGCCGTCCTGCGACAGCAGCGTCACGATGCTGGAGTGGTTGTAGCCGCCGTTCGGCAGCGGCCGGTACTGGATGTCGAGCAGCGCGGCGAGCTTGCGCACCGACTTCTCGTCCGTGTTCGCCAGGGTCCAGCGCGACGTGTCGATGCGGCGTTCCTGCGCCAGTGTCTGCAGGGCCTGCGGCGTGTCGTGTTCAGGATCGATCGTGATCATCAGCACGCGCAGGTCCTTGCGCTGCTGTGCCGGGACGCTGCGGTCGACGGCCCGCAGCGTGTCGATGAGCAGCGGACAGGTCATCGAGCAGCTGCCGTAGAACATCGTGATCAGCACCGGATGGCCGCGGTACAGGTCGAGGTCGTGTGCAACGCCGGCCTGATCCGTGAGGCTGACCTGCAGGTTGTAGATCGATGCCGGTGCATTGACCGGGCCGGCGTGTGCGCAGGTCATCGCCAGCAGGGCGAGCAGCGCATGGGCAATCGATTTCATCGTGAGTCTCCTGAATCGGTGATGCAACGGAAGCCCATCGTTGCGCTGGTGTAGCGGGCCTGCATGCTCGAGAGCATCGCGATGCGCATGAGCGTCGCGTAGTTCTCTTTCTGTTCCATGGTGAGTGCGCCGGGGCCGCAGTAGCGCAGCGCATCCGGTTCGTTCTGCTGGCGGTTGTCGCCCGCGACCAGCATCGAGCCGAGATCATCGACCCATTCCCACACGACGCCGTGCAGATCGCGCACGCCGTAGAAGTTGGCGGGTGTCTGGCCGACGAGCGGCAGTTCGCCGCGCCCGGACTTCGAATACCAGGTGAGGATCTTCTGGCGCCAGGCGTCGTCGTCGCGCGCATCCGGGCGGATCGTGCTGGCGGCGGCGACGTATTCCCACTCGTACCAGGTCGGCAGGCGTGCACCACGGGCTTCGCAGTACGCGCTGGCCGCGAACCAGCTCACGCGCACGACGGGCCGGTCGGCCTGCTGTGGATCGACCGACGTGGCGCTTTTCCAGTGACCCAGATACTCCGCGTCGGCGAAGACGCGGGCGACGCGATCGCGTTGCCATTCGGGATGCTTCGCCACGAACCGGGCGAACTGCGCATTGGTGACGGGTGTGCGATCCATGCGGAAAGGCGCGACGTCGACCTGTTTGATGCCGGGCGCCGGCGGCAGCACGGACTCGAAGGTACCGGGGGGAATCGTGACCTGGGGGTCGGCGGCATCGGCCAAAGCATTGGTCAGAGCTGATGCCGCCGTGAAGAGCCACAGGATCGATGCGAGTAGGGGAGCACGCATCTGCATGACCTCAGTGAGCGGCACCCTCGGCGCGCTTGGTCGTAGCGCGGGTTTTCGCAACTTGCTCGGCGGTGACCGCCGGACCCTTGTTGCCCCAGCTGTTGAGCGTGTAAGTGAGGATGTTGGCGATCTCGTCGTCGTTGAGCTGGCTCATCGGCGGCATGACCGAGTTGAAGGTCGCGCCGTTCACGGTCACCGGGCCGGACAGGCCGTTCAGGACGACTTCGACGGCACGTTGCGGATTGCTGACCAGGTAGTCCGACTTCGCGAGCGGCGGGAACACGTTCGGCAGGCCGCGACCGTCGTCCTGGTGACAGACCGAGCAGGGGGCGGCGAACAGGGCACGACCGGCTTCGATCTGCTGTTCGATGGTGAGCGTGCCCTTGGCGCTGGATTTCTGCGCGGCCGCGACCGGTGCGAGGCTGGCCACCTTGTCGCCGATGTAGACGGAGTCGAGCTGCTTGCCGGAGTAGATCGCGGTCTTCTGATCACCTTCGACTTCCATGATCGCCAGCGCGCCCTTGTTGAAGGCGCGGAAGATCGAGTGATCGACGAGCACGTAGTTGCCCGGCACTTCGGTATGGAACTCGACGGTGACCGCGCCGCCGGCCGGGATCAGCGTGGTCTGCACGTTCTCCTGGAAGCGGGTGCCGCCTTCGTACTGCACCTTGTCGAAGATCTCGCCGATGACGTGGAAGCTCGACACCAGGTTCGGGCCGCCGTTGCCGACGAACATGCGCACGGTTTCGTTCGTCTTCACCTTGAGCGCGCGCGGGCCGGTGAGCGCGGTTTCCGCGCCGTTGAACAGCACGTAGGTGGCGTTCTCGTCGATGGCCTTCTGCATGTCGAAGGCCTGATAGCCTTTCTCGCGATACTTGCCGACGGTGTAGAAGTCGCCCTGCATCACGTAGAACTCGTGATCGACCGGCGCGAGGCCTTCCGGCGGTTCGACCAGGATCAGCCCGTACATACCGTTCGCGACGTGCATGCCGACCGGCGCAGTCGCGCAGTGATAGACGTACAGGCCCTGGTTCAGCGCCTTGAACGTGAACTGGCTTGCATGACCCGGCGCGGTGAAGCTCGAGGCCGCGCCGCCGCCGGGGCCGGTCACGCCGTGCAGATCGATGTTGTGCGGCATCTTGCTGTCGGGGTGATTCTTGAGATGGAACTCGACGGTGTCGCCCTGGCGCACGCGGATGAAGCTGCCGGGCACCGTGCCGCCGAAGGTCCAGAACGTGTAGGTCACGCCCTCGGCGATTTCCATGTCGACTTCGGTGACTTCCAGTTCGACGATCACTTTCGCCGGTTGGGTGCGGTTGGTCGGCGGCGGTACGTGCGGCGGACTGGTGAGCACGGCGTGGATCGGTTCGCCGACGGGTGGACCGAAGTCGCCGCGCTTCGAGCCGCCCGTGTCGGCGACGGCCTGCTGCACGATCGGTGCAGGACCTTGCTGAGTGCATGCGCCGAGCGCGAGGGAAGCGGCACAGGCGAGAAGAATCAGTGGGCGTTTCATGGTGAACTCACTTTCATCGTTGTTTCCGTGATGTGAGTTCATGCTAGGCGCGCGCATTCAGCGGCGACCTGACGCAGATCAATCAGCCATTGCGGCTACGCGGAAGTACGAGGCCCGTCGTGGGCGCCCGCGGATCGAACGGATGGAGAAAGCGTGAAGCGGGTCGCGATCGGAGCAGGAGGGTGGGCGATGCTGCTCCCGTTGAGGGCCTGCATTAGCGTCTTTTCTGCTGTAGGTCAGGCTTCAGCCTGACTCTTGAAGGGCCGGCTGTGACCGAAAGAAATGGATAAACCACTTCCTTCGGTCGTCCCGCGGGAAAGCCGGTCCCGCAGGAAGAAAAACAGCAGCAATCCGGACTAATGCATGCCATTGGACTAAAGCCGGCGCCTGCAGCAGATTAGAGAGGATTGTTGCTGCTTTTTCCTGTGGGAGTGGGCCTTCAGCCCGCCCCTCGCGGAACTTCATCAGGCTGCAAATCCCGGCGCTTGTGGATGACTGCCAGAACCTCGATTGTGCGGGCGGGCCTTCACTGCGGATTTCGTAGAGGATGCGCCAAGAGGACTCAGGCAGTTCACGCACGGTATCTTGATTCAGTTCGGGAACGACGCGGCCCTTGCGCGGCAACTCATCCAGTCCATCGGTGCAGGCTGCCAGTGCAGCCACGACACGTTTGGCATAGAAGCGCGAGTCACGCGCTATGTAGTCGTGGATTTCGCGCAACTGGGTTCGCGCGTGGCGCGTCCATTTCACCATGCCTGCATTTCTTCGCGCAGTTCCTGCAGCGTGATGCTGTCGCCGTTGTCGGCGTCATGCTGGCCACGGCGTATGTTCTCCAGCACATATAGCCGGTACATGATCTGGTCCATGTCGGCGTTGTCCGG
>NZ_DAINNK010000063.1:0-30222 GCF_036735925.1 Povalibacter sp. | reverse complement strand
AAGCCGGCCCCACAGGAAGGCAACAGATCATTCACCCGTACCGAACGCTTGCAGTTGCGCCAGCAGTGCCCGCACCTGCTGACGATTGGCCGGCGCCGTCGAGCTGTCGACGTAGTCGTTCAGCAGCAGCGTGGCCTGGTTGAGATGCAGCATGGCGAGATTGAACTGCGCCTGCGGATTGCGCGGGTCGAGCCGGTGGGCGACTTCGAAGCGGGCCTGCGCCTGTTTCAGATCGCCGTCGCGATAGGCGATGACGCCCAGGCGGAGGTGCGCCGGAACGAATTTCGGATTGGCGGCAACGATGGCCTCGTACTGTTCGCGGGCACGATCGAACTTGCCGGTCTGATAGTTCTGATCGGCCTGGCGCGCGAGCTGCAGCAGCTGCGTCTGCTGTCGCTGCGGCGACGATCCGCAGCCGCACAGCATCAGGCTCAGGCCGATGACGACGATAGAAAACGACTTGGTAATCATGTGCTCGCCTCCGGCCGCAGCCACAGGGATGCGCCGGGCATGAGGCCGCAGTCCGCCGCGCGCCCGGCAGCGAGTTCCAGTACGGAGCGCGTGCCGCTCGGCGCTGTCGCGAACCGGTACGGTGTGAGCTGGTGAGTGATGGCGAGAATGCGCAGGTGCCGATCGAGAAACAGCACGTCGATCGCAAAGCGCATGCCGATCGTGTGGACGCTGCCGCCCGGTCGCAGCAACAGGCCGTGATCGACCGCCATCTCGCGATGGCCGAGCAGGCCGCGAAAACGCGGCCAGAAGCTGGCGGCGATCGTCACGCGATGCGCCACCGTGAGACCCTGGGTCGTATCAACTCGAGCGAACTTCATGGACTCTCCCTGTCGATTCTTCTCCGTACTACATGACGTCGAACGCGCCCGCCTCGATCAGCTGGATCACGATCGGAAAGCCGATGATGATGAACGTGATCGGGAACAGCAGGGCGATGAGCGGGAACAGCATTTTCACGGGCGCCTGATTGGCGAGCTTTTCGGCGCGCAGGAAGCGTTCCTGTCGTCGCTGGCGTGCCTGGTCCGCCAGCACTTCGCCCAGCGAACCGCCGGTTTCTTCGGCTTGCGTAACGGAAGCGACGAAGTTCGTGACGGCCGGAATCATGACGCGCGCCGCCACACGATCGAGCGCGATGCGACGCGTCACGCCGGTACGCGTCTCGCGCAGGTAACGCGAGAATTCCTGTCGCACCGGACCTTCGCGCAGCTGGTCGATGGCCTGTTCGATGGCGGCCGTGAAGGTGAGTCCGGCCTTCATGCCGAGCACCAGCACGTCGAGAAAGAACGGGAAATCCTTTTCGAATCGCATCTGGCGGCGCTTGGTCGTGTCGCGCAGCCACAGGTCCGGGTACATGTAGGCGAACGGCGCGAGGCTGCTGGCGACGACGATGTACATCGGATCGTTCACGTCGAGGACGAAGATGACGTACAGGGCGACGGCGATGCCGGCGATGAAGGCGAGGCGTCGCACGACCAGGAACTCGGCAGGCGTGATCACATACGCAAGCCCGCCGGCATTGAGCTGCGTCTGCATCACCTCCCGTTTGTGGCCGGGCAGCGATTGATCGACTTCCGTGGCGTACCAGCGAAAGGCGGGACGCAGCGCGCGCAGCAACGGCGGCAGTTCGTCGCGCCACGCGGCATCGCGCTGCGCGGACTCGGTGCTGCGACGGCGCAGGGCCAGCGGCAGCAGCAGGATCAGGGCGCACGCGAGCGCGGTGAGCAGGGATGCGAGGACGGCGTTCATGGATTCACACGTCGATGTTCACGATCTTGCGGATCATCCAGGCCGCAATCGCCATCATCACGGCGACCACGGCCAGCACGATCCAGCCGTACCATTCGGTGAACATGAGACTCATGCGCTCGGGTTGCTGCTGGTAGAGCACGAAGCCGATGAAGATCGGCAGCAGGCCGACGACCCAGCCCTGGGCGCGGCCCATCGAGGTCAGCGCATCGATCTTGCCTTCCATGTGTGCTTTCTCCTGCAAGGTCTTGGCGAGTGCTTCGAGCGTGTCGGCGAGATTGCCGCCGACCCGACGCGACACATTGATGGCCGTGTTCATGAGATCGAGTTCCGGCGTGTCGACGCGGCGGCGCAGATCGGCGAGCGAATCGGCGAGCTGCCGGCCGATGCGGTATTCGGCCAGCACGATGGTGAATTCCTGCGCCAGCGGCGGCGGCTGGCGCGTGGCCAGCAGTTCGAGGCCCTTGGTGAGATTCGATCCCGCACGCAATGCCGAGCACAGCGCGAGCAGCGCATCCGGAAGCTGGTAGACGAACTGCCGGTTGCGACGGCGTGAAAAGTAGGTCACGGCGACGCGCGGCAGGACTACCGAGAGCACCGTGCCGGCGACGGCGCCGACGGGACCGATCAATGCGTAGCCCAGCGAGCCGAGCAGCACAGTCAGCAGCACGCTGACGACGAACAGCGACTGCGGATTTGCGATGACGAAGTTCTGTTTCAGGCCGGCGCTGACGCGCGTCACGAAGGCGCTTTCATAGGAGCGGGCGCCGCGACGCAAGAGCAGCAACACCAGCAGTACGCCGGCGAACACGCAGCCCGCGATGAGCCAGGAAAGATGCTCCGGGCCGAAAGCCGCTGACACTGTCTGTAGGTCAGGCTTTAGCCTGACTCCGGCGGAGGCCGGCTGAAGCCGGCCCCACAGAAAGAAATGAGACAGGGAAGCCACCGCGTTCACGCGAGGCCTCGCCGCGTCGCCGGTGCAGCGCCGAAGATGGAACGATCGAGCTGCACGCCCGCTTCATTCAGCGCTTCATAGAAGCGCGGCGCCTGGCCGAAGCCGCGATATTCGCCGACGATCTCGCCGCCGCTGCCGACGCCCTGCTGTTTGAAGGCGAACAACGGCTGCGTGAGGATGACATCGCCTTCCATGCCATCGACTTCGACGATCGAGGTCACGCGCCGGCGCCCGTCGCTGAAACGGGTCTGCTGCACGATGATGTCGACGGCCGAGGCCACCTGTTCGCGAATCGCCCGCACCGGCAGATCCATGCCGGCCATCAGCACCATGACTTCCAGGCGCGACAGCAGATCGCGCGGCGAGTTGGCGTGGCCCGTCGTCATCGAGCCGTCGTGGCCGGTGTTCATGGCCTGCAGCATGTCGAGTGCTTCGCCGCCGCGGCATTCGCCGACGATGATGCGGTCCGGGCGCATGCGAAGCGCATTGCGTACCAGGTCGCGGATCGTGATTTCGCCGCGGCCTTCCACATTGGGAGGTCGTGCTTCCAGCGACAGCACGTGCGGCTGCACGAGTCGCAGCTCCGCCGCGTCTTCGATGGTGACGATGCGTTCGCTTTCCGGAATGGATTCGGACAGCGCATTCAGAAATGTCGTCTTGCCGGAGCCGGTGCCGCCGGAGACGAGGATGTTCTTGCGGAACTGCACGCAGATGCGCAGGAACTCGCACATCTGCGGCGTGAGCGAACCGAGTTCGACGAGCTTGTCCATCGACAACCGCTGGCGCGAGAACTTGCGGATGGTCAGGATCGGGCCGATCAGCGACAGCGGCGGAATGATGGCGTTGACGCGCGAACCATCCGGCAGGCGCGCGTCGACCATCGGTACGCCTTCGTCGATGCGTCGGCCGAGCGGCGTGACGATGCGTTCGATCACGCGCATCAGCGAATCGGCATTGGTGAAGCGCACCGGCGCTGCGGAGAGCTGGCCGCGCCGCTCGACATAGATCTGGTTCGGGCCGTTCACCATGACTTCGGAAACGGATTCGTCGGCGAGGAAGGGTTCGATGGGGCCGTAGCCCATGATTTCCGCCGTCATCTCGGCGACGAACTTCGTGCGATCGATACTCGGCGGCAGTTCGATCGCCCCCGATTCGATGAGGGATTCGATGGCCTGTCGCGCTTCCTGGCGCAGATCGGCCTGCGCCAGATTGTTGAGCGCGGTACGACGGAACAGATCGAGTTCGCGCAGGACGAGCTGCTGGAGTTTTTCCTGCAGCGAGCGCAGTTCGGCGGAAGGTGCCTGCGGCGTATCGGGGACGGCTCGCGTGCCGGGTGATGAGCCTGCCGCAGGCGCAATGGGCCGCGTCACGGCCACCGGCTGCGTCGATGTTTCGGGCAGATCGACGGGGTCGTCCCAGTAGTTGCGGACCACCCGCAGTTCGCAGTCGCCGATGGCAAAGGTATCGCCGCTGCGCACTGGCGCGGTGTCGCAGACCACCACGCCATTGCGCCGGATCGAATCCGCGGCGCCGACATCCACCACCAGCGTTTCACCCTCCTGCACGCACAGCAGCGCATGACGCCGCGCGACGGAATCGTGCTTGAGCCGGATATCGGCGCCGAGGCCGCGACCGATGGTGTAGCGGCCCGAATCGATGCGGCGCGACTGCATCGTGCAGCCGGGGATGGAAAGTTGAATGTCGAGCACGGTGGCGTCCTAGAAATACAACGTCGCCGCAGCCTGCCCGTCTACCGTCACGTCGCAGGTGTTGCCGCCGGCCTTGGTGGCCTTGGAGACGATGCCTTCCGCCAGCCGTTCCTGCCAGCCGCCACCGCCCTTGTCGATGACGCCCTGGGAGAACTTGCACAGCGTCGCGACCGGCAGCTCGTTGTACTTGCCTTCGGCCGTCAGGCGCGGGGTGTAGGGCGGAAAGCGGCCGCGCAGCACGCTTTCGCCATTCACGGAGATGGCGATCGACTGGTCTTTCTTGTCGTACACGCCGCCGATCGTCCATGGCGCGGTGGCCGAAGGCGGCACGTATTCCTTGTCCTGCGCGAATACGCGCGTGTCCTTCTTGCCCGCACAGCCGGCGAGTACGGCAATGACCATCGCGCCCATCGTGAATGTCATCTTGCGTTTCATCCTGAATCTCCTTGTCGTGATCAATCCATCAACCTGAACTTCAATGCTTCGTCGGATTTCTTTTTCAGCGCGTCGTACTGCTGGATGCCTGCCTTCACCGGCTCGGAATCGGCCTTGATGATCTGCGGCGTGACCAGCACGACCAGTTCGGTTTCGCCGCGGCGGAACTGGCGCGATTTGAAGAGCTCGCCGAGCACGGGGATATTCCCGAGTCCCGGCACCTTGACGACGGTCTTCGCATCCTCGGAGCTGAAGAGGCCGGCGATCACCATCGCTTCGCCGGACTGCACGTTCATTTCCGTGTTGGTCTTGCGGGTGGCGAAGCCGGGGATGCCGAGCACTTCGATGCCTTTGTCGACGCTGCTGACTTCGACATTCACCTTGGTGCGGATGAGGCCGGTGGTGTTGGTACGCGGCTCGACGTTCAGGATGATGCCGAACTCCTTGAAGATGACGTTGAGTGCGCCGTCCTGGTTCTGCACGGGAATCGGCACTTCACCGCCCACGAGGAAATCCGCCTGGCCGCCGTCGATGCAGGTCAGCGTCGGTTCGGCCAGCAGGCGCGCATCGCCGTTGTTGACGAGCATGCGGATCACGGACTCGACGGCCGTCGTCAGTGCGAAGTAGTTGTTGGACGTGCCGAGCTGCAGCGGCAGTCCATCGATGCCGTCGATCCCGGGCGGGATGACGCGGTAGTACGGGTTGCTGACGAATTCCGAGAGCGTGCCGAATACCGGGCCGGGCACGACGTCGGACCAGTCGATGCCGATGTCGCGCAGCGCGGATTTCTTGACCTCGATGAGCTTCGCCTTGATCAGGATGGTGGATTTTTCCTGCAGCACATCCACCGGCACGACGGGGGCATCGGGAATGCCGAGCACCTTGATGAGATAGGCGACGGTGGTGCCGTCGCGATTCCAGATGCGCAGGTCGGTCAGGCCTTCCTTCTTGCCGAACACCAGCACTTCCTGGGTATCGTCGAAGACCTTGATGTCGATGATGGCGCCGTCGCCTGCCGCGACCCGGCGTACGTTCGGATAGCGCATGAGCAGGCTCTGTCCCGCGGGCAGGCTCAGGACGCTGACCGGCGAGTTGTCGAGCGGATGGTCGGCGGCGGCGAGTGCCACCGACATCAACACCAGACTGGCCAGGCCGGCGAGCAGCCCGCGCATGAACGTTGCGCGGCGCATGTCAGGTGCCACCCAGGATGATTTCGACACGCGGTCGCGCGGCGGCGACTTTGACGACGCGGCCATCGCTCAGCAGCGTGCGCTTGGTGACGCGCGCGATCTGCGCCGGCAGTTCGTCCTGCGGACGACGCAGCGCCACGGTGATCTTGCCGGCGTCCTGCGCGAGCGTGATGCGTGCGGCATTCTCCGGCGTCACCGACACGGTGACAGTGTTGTACTGGCGCGAGGGATTGCGATCGTCGAGATAGGCGGCGTTGGTCGTCGTGCGCACGCCGGTGGCGATGACGGGCACATCGAGCAGCAGCGGCAACGTCATGGCTTCGTTGCCCGCCAGCGTGGTGAACAGGATGTCGATGCGATCGCCGGGCGCGAGCATGCCGGAGATGGAGGCTTCGTCATCGACGGGAAACGTCAGCGCCCGCATGCCTTCGGCGAGCTGCGAGGAAAAACCGGCGCTCGCATTGCGCGCCAGGTGTGCCTGCAGCACGGGTTCGCCGCTGCGCACGGGTTGCGCGAGTACGCGGCCGGCGACGGAACTCCATTGATCGGCCAGGATGGCGTCGGAGTGCAGGAAGTTGCGCGGCACTTCGCGCAGGGCCACGGTCTGGCCGGACAGGAAGGTGCCGGGCCGCAGATCGGCGTTCGCCACCACGACGCGGACCGGCTGGTACTGCGCGTCCAGTTGCGAGCGGCGCGCGTTGACGCTGCCTTCGATGTAGTTGTCGGCGAAGTAGGCCGCGCCGCCCGCGGCGGCCAGCGCGCCGAGCACCATCAGTACGGTGATCGTTCCACCTTTCATGTGTCCCTCCCTGGACTCCTGTTTATCGAAGACCCTCTCTGCCCTGTGGGGCCGGCTTCAGCCGGCCTCTCCAAGAGTCAGGCTGAAGCCTGACCTACAGGAAGAGAGCCGCAGAACCCCGATCCATCGAGGTCCTAGAACGGAATCATCAATGCCCACGAAAATTCGTCGTGATGCTGCTGTACCAGTTGCAGCACCGCCGGGGCGCCGCGCCAGACGGTCATGAGACCGAGCAGCACGGCGAGATACTCGGTTGCGCCCCAGCCGCCCTGCCGATCGCGGCATCCTGCTCTCTTCATGACTTTCTCCATACGATCACGATGGCGGTGGCCGCCGACTGCGTGCGATCCGGCTGCAATGTGAGCAGCGCCAGTTCCGCGCCGCGCTGCGCTTCGATGACCATGCCGCGCGCTGCGGTCTGCATCGGCTGCTGGCGCAGGACCTGCCAGCCTGCGCGGGTCAGTGCGTCGCTGAACGCCGCCGTTTCGACGGCGATCGAGCGGGCGCTCGACAGGCTCAGGTGTTCCGAGGCGATGCCGTCGTCCTCGTATTCCTGCAGGCTCACCAGCCGCGCACTCGCGGGGCGCGGAAAGCGGCTCGACGCCACCGCACCCGCCTGTTCCGGTACGACACTGACGACGAGGGTGCCGCTGCTGCCGCTGACCGTCGCGGTCGCTTCGATGCTGATGAGGTGGTCGCGCGTGCGAATCGACAGCAATTGCCCGGTGCCGCGCCGCGAGCGGCGGAGTTCGCTGCGTCCCCAGCGATGCGCGAGACCTTCGTAGAAATGGAAGACGTCTGCAGGTGCGAGCCGCGATTCGAAGGTCTTGAGCGTCATGGGCAAACCATTCATGCGCATGGCGGGCGCGACCCAGTGCACCGATCCCTGCGGCGGCGCGGGCAGATCGGGAAGCTCCGCCGTGAGCCGCGACAAGGCGCCGGCACCCGCCGGGCCGGCGAGCAGCAACAGAAGAAGCAGAACGCGCGCTGAGCCGTGCATCTCAACGCCTCTCGATATAGGCCGCGGGCAGCGTGGTCGATCGCGGCCGCAGATCCGGTTCCCAGCTGAACTGGCCTTCGCCGTACAGCGGCTGTCCCTTGCCCAGCGCCTGCAGGCCGATGGGACGACCCGGCAGTTCGAACAGCTCCACGAGTTCGTCGACCGTGACGTCATCGACACGACGGCGCAGGGCGTCTTCGTTGCGCGAGGACCAGGTGTCGCTCAGCACGGCGCCGGCAGCGCGCTGCACGATCTGCGCGCGATCGGTTTCGGCGGGCTCGCGCACGCCGAGCGTCACCGGTCGATCCGCCAGTCGCGCGAGCGCAGGACGGATGCCCACCGCCACCGTCGAGCTGGCGAAGGCGCGCCGCGTCAGATTGAGGCTGTCGAGCTGCAGGAACTGTTGAATCGTGCCCAGCGCACCCTCGCCGTAGGCGATGCCGGGCACGAGCCACAAGCCGACGTCGACAGGTGCAGGACGTTCATCCTCCGTGAACGCGACCGGCGCACCGTTGTCGTCGTAGTCGAGCAGTCGTTGGCGTTGCCAGTCGCGCCACAGATCATTCTCGGTAATGCCATCGGCATGAAGCTGTCCGACATCGATGAGTCCAGCGAGCGGACTGCCCAGCGTGCGATCACGCGCTTCGAGCGCGATGTCTTCCTGGCTCTTGCGATTCGCCGCGCCGTCGCTGCGCCACACCGTGCGTTCCCAGACGGAGTAGCGCGCGGCGTCGTACGTCTTCTGCTTGATGTCGAGCTGCTTGCCGAGCAGCGGGATGCCGACGATGAACGGCGATAGCGCCAGCAGCGTCACGATGGTTTCGGCCATCGCATTGCCCCGCTGCCGCACGTGCGATGAAACGGCGGCGCGCTTCACAGGCCGATCCCCGATTCAACCGGCACCAGTCGCGCGTCCCAGAAAGGATTGAACAGATTCGCGTATTCGTGACGATCGTTGCCGAGGGATGCGAAGGCGTTGCCTGACGGTCGCCGGAACTCGACGCGCGCCATCGCGGCCACGGCGAGCGGCTGCGTGTTCGCATCCATGCCGAAGTTCGTACGCGTGTTCACCTGCGTCTGACGTTTCGTCGCGAGCGCGGCGATGCTCAACGACTGATCGCCGGGATTGCCGGCCACGTTGTAGTAGGAGGGCACGCCCTGATAGTTGCGCGCGAATTCCGTTGCACTGGCTTCACTCGTCTCATCGCCGATGCGGCGCCAGCGCCCCCAGCCGAACAACGAGCGCGTGCGGTACTGGAGTTGATCCTGTGCCCGCCAGTCGGCGCCGTTCTCATCCTGCATATGCGTCGTACTGCCCTGCTTGCGGATCTGCGCGACGATGAGATTTTCGCGCCAGCCGCGCTCGCCCGTGATCCAGCGGCGCATGTCGGTGTTGGCCGTGAGGCTCGCCGAGATCAGTTCGCTCACGGCGCCGTCGTCGCTGCCGGCGGTGTAGCGTTCGACGAACATCGGCACGCCCGCGAGCTGTTGCAGCAACTGCAGTTCGACGACGGCGCGCAGCTCATCGGGCAGGCGATCGATTTCGCCGCGATCGTTGATGCGGATCTGCGGATCCCAGGCGCGTGCGGTCTGCTGCATCAGCTCGTCGAGATTGTTGAGCGCGAGCGAGGCCTGGGTTTCAATCTGGGCGGCGCGGAAGTTGGCATTCCAGCCATCGATGGCCGGAATCACCACGTCCGCAGTTTCCTCCACGCCTTCGCGGACCTGTTCCGCGATCTGTTCGACCGTCGCGACGTACTGGCCGACGTAGGGGATGTAGCGGGTGATGCGATCGACGTACTCGATGGAATCGTGGATGTAGCGGATCCAGCTGACGTAGGACACCAGATGTCCCACCGCCGCATGGTTCGCGATCATGGCGCGATTGGTGTACGCCATGAAATTGAGATGACGCGCCGTCCACACGGCGCCGCTGTAGGCCGCCGCATCGGCTGCGTTCGCGACCTGCGACTTCTCCGTCACCTTCTGCCCGGTGTTGTACATCATGACCAGTACGGCGCTCGCGATCAGCACGCCGAACAGTGCGACCGGCGCGATCTGGCCGCGCTGGCCCGAAGCGGAAGTGCGGCGATGGCGGTTCGATGGGGTCATGGCTTCCGTACCGTCGGTGCTCCCAGTCCGTCATTCCCGCGCAGGCGGGAATGACGGATGGGCCGGGCTACGCGTCTGTATTCACACCTCAGGGATTGCCGCCGCCACCGCCGGCATTGGTCTGCTGGTTGTAGGTGGCAAGGCTGTCGGCCTGCGCGGCACGGTTCTGCGCCGTGGTGGCCGAGGTCTGCGCATCCTGGATGTCCTGTGCTCCGGACTGTCCCGACATTTCCATGCTCATGCCGGCCATCTGGTTCTGCAGCGTGTCGCCGAAGGCGGCGAACAGGCCGATGCCGGCCACGGCGACCAGCGCCGTGATGATGATGTATTCGCTCATGCCCTGGCCGCGCTGGCGCGAGGCCGGTGTAGTGATGTCCCGACGGATCATGGTTGCTCTCCCTGGCTGATGGACGATGTGTGGTGTCGACGAGATCGACGTGGAGAGCCTAGGCCGCGGGCGTGTATACCGTTTCGCGAATTTCTATGCGTTTTGCCGAGAAACTCGCCGGGCCTTTGCGGCATCGGGTAAGGTGCCGTCCCGGTTTCACGGAGCCACAACAATGATTCGTCGCGTGCTGCTCTCGCTGACACTCGCTTCGCTGCCGCTGCTGGCAACTGCCGCGGAAACTCCCGCTCCCGTCGTGCTCAAGGCCGCGCACCTGTTCGACGGCCGCTCCGGCCAGCTCGTCGACAATGGCGTGGTCGTCGTGCAGGACGAGAAGATCGTCGCCGTCGGCACCGGCGCGACGCTGCCGGCGAATGCACGGGTGATCGATCTCGGCGATGCCACCTTGCTGCCCGGCTTCATCGATGCGCATGTGCATCTCGATGGCGAACTGGCCGCCAACTACTACCTGGGTTTCTACGAGAACATGTTCCGCTTCCCCGTGGAGCAGGCGCATTACGCCGCGCGCTATGCGAAGCGCACGCTCGATGCCGGCTTCACCACGGTACGCAATGCGGGCGCCGGCGATTTCGTCGACATCGGCCTGCGCAATGCCATCAACGCCGGCGTGATTTCCGGGCCGCGCATGATCACTGCCGCGCACGCGATCGGCTCGCCGGGCGGTCATTGCGATCAATCGCCCTTTCCGCCGGATCGCATCGCGCCGGTCGGTCCGCTCGAAGGCGTCTGCAGTGGCGCCGACGAATGCCGCACCGCCGTGCGCTACCAGATGAAGTGGGGCGCGGACGTGATCAAGATCTGCGCCTCCGGCGGCGTGCTGTCGGAAGCCGATCCGGTCGACGTGCCGCAGCTCACCAGGGAAGAGCTCGCGGCGATCATGTCGGAAGCGCATGCCTGGAAGCGCAAGGTCGCGGCGCACAGCCACGGCGATCTGGCCGCGCGCATGGCGGTGGAAGCCGGCGTCGATTCGATCGAGCACGGCAGCTTCCTCACCGAAGAAACCATGAAGCTGATGAAGAGCAAGGGTACGTACCTGGTGCCGACGCGGCTCGCGGTCTACTGGGTCAACAAGCAGGTCGCGACGCTTCCGCCCGCCATCGCCGAGAAGGCGCGTGCGGCAGCAGCGGAGCATGAGAAGACTTTCCGTACGGCGTTGCGCATCGGCGTGCCGATTGCCTTCGGCACCGACACCGGCGTGTCGCCGCACGGCATGAATGCGAAGGAGTTCGCGCTGCTGGTCGAGATCGGCATGTCGCCGGCCGCCGCGCTGCTTTCCGGCACGCGCGAATCGGCGAAGCTGCTCGGCATCGATGCCGAAGTCGGCACGCTCGAATCAGGCAAGTTCGCCGACGTCGTGGCGGTGCCCGGCAATGTGCTGCAGAACATCGCAGCGACGGAGCAGCCGCTGTTCGTCATGAAGCATGGGCAGATCGTGCGTCGGCCGTAGGTCTGCTTCCGCCTGTGGGGCCGGCTTTAGCCGGCTCTACGGAGTCAGGCTGAAGCCTGACCTGCAAGCCCAGCACTCAGCGCGCGATGATCTCGACACCGTTGCCGCTCGGATCCCTGGCGATGATGATCCGCGATCCTGCGGAAGCCTTCACTTCGCGATAGCCCAGGCCGATCTGCTTGACGCGTTCCAGCACGGCATCGAATTCGGTCGTATAGAGCGCGACGACCGGAAACTGGCTTTTCGGCAGCGGTTCCTCGTTCTTCGGCTGGAACAGCGCGACGAAGCCCTGGTTGAAACCGAGCAGCACTTCATCGTAGGTGGCCGTGGTGAAGCGCTGGACCGGCTTGGCGCCGAACACCTGCACGAAGAAATCCTCTGCCTTCTGCCGATCCGCGACGATGAGTTTGGAGCCGCCGACGGCTTCGCTGCCGTTGTCGCGCGCCAGGATCTCGATCGCATTACCGCTGGGATCGCGCGCGATGGCGATCCGATAGGGTCCCGAGGCGGCTGCGGGCAGGCGCCGGAGCGGATGCTTCGCGTCCTCGATGCGCTTCACGACGGCGTCGAACTGCGGTGTGTAGATGAGCGCCACGGGAAACTGGCTTTTCTGCAGCGCCGCTTCCTTGACCGGCGAAAACAGCGCGAGCCGCGCGCCATCGCCGAATCCCATGATGGGCTCGTCGTAGACGCCCTCGGCGCTGTAGTGCGCCACTTCTTTCATTCCGAACATCTGCTCGTAGAAGGCCTGGTTTGCCTTGACGTCGCCGATGATCAGCTTGGCGGCGCCGAGCGTGTGCGGGCCGGAAGCCGTCGGCGGTTCCGCCGCACGGGTCGTCAGTGCGCACAGGCATGCGAAGGTCGCGAAAAGATGGCGTCTGTTGATCACGGCTCCCTCCTGCGGTGGATCGATTCGAAACACATGTTCGACGAAGCGCCTGCGGCGAATCATGAAGATTCGCCAAGGCAATGCATTCCGTGCCGCGAATCAGCCGAGCCAGTGGTTCGCGAGCGGCACCGTGATGAACGCCAGCAGGATGCCGACACCGAGGATCGTATTCGCGAGCGGCGGCTCGAGATCGTTCTGACTGGCGAGAATGGTAGCGGAAATCATCGGCGCCATCGCCGACTGCAGGACGGCGATCGTCAGCACCAGGCCTTCGACGCCGATCAGCCAGCCGGCCGTCCAGACGATGAGCGGCGCGAGCAGCAATTTCCAGCTCAAGCCGAGCGCGATGGCCGGCAGTTGTTGCCTGCCGAGATGCAGCTGGAACTGCAGGCCGACGGAGAACAATGCCATCGGCACCAGCGTCGCGCCGATGCGATCGAAGACGGCATCGGGTACCGCCGGCCATCCGCCGCACGCGCCCGCGATTACGCCCACCAGCAGCGAGATGAACGGCGGAAACAGCAGCACGCGCCGCGCGATCGTGAGCGGCGCCACGCTGTGACCGGAGTACAGCGCAGCCACCAGCGTGCCGCCGACCGACAGCACCACGAAGCATCCCGCCTGATCGGCGAGCACTGCGAGCGTCAATCCTTCCTGACCGTGCAGCGCTTCGATCAGCGGAAAGCCGATGAACGAAGTGTTGCCCAGACCGCAGACCAGGATCAGCGCGCCGATGCGGGCTCGCGTCCAGTGCAGCGCGCGACCGAGCACTGAGAAGAAAACCCAGGCACCGGCAAACACGAACCACAGCGCCGCGATCAGAAACCACAGGTGCGCGTCGAAATGGATCTGCGGCGCGAGATGCAGCACCAGCGCCGGCAACGCGACGTTGATCACCCACCAGTTGAGATTCTGGGCCAGCGTCGCCGGCGGATGACCGAAGCGCGCGACGAGCCAGCCGAGCAGCAGACAGGCGGCGAGCAGAAGCAGTGAGGACATGCGAAGGTTCGAAGCGTGAGGGCGCGGCAGTCTAAGAAGCCGGACCGATCGGCGTCCAGATCGGCCTGATGCAACAAAGACAAAACCCCTGGCAGGTGTCCCCGCCAGGGGTTCGTGGAGCCATTCTGTCATTCGCCAGAAACGGCATTTGCACCTGACTTGAGAGCGGACGCGCTCCTGCCAAGTCATCTCGCAGAACTAGCGCGCGTTGTTCAACTTGCTTTCGAGATTGTGCGGTGCAGACATCTGCGGCTCCGAAGGCCGGGAGAAACCGGGGGCGCGCATGGTACTCGCCTTCGTCTGCCCGTCAACCGGTATTTCTCGCGTCTCAGGCCGGCGCTCCCAGACGCGGCGCTTCCGGGCCGTGTTCGGAAATCACATTCAGCAGTTCGCGCGAGATGCGCTCGTCGATCTCTGCCGCGTGCGTGAGCTGCACCGGATAGCGCACGATGGCTTCGACGCCGTCCGCCGAAAAACGCAGCTGCACCTGCGGCTGTGCATCATCGGAAACCGCGGACGAGGACGCGCGCTGGATTTCGCGGGTCTGGCGCACGATGTCGTCGCGATACTCCTTGAGCACGTGATTGACTGCGTCGAGCAGCCGGTCCTTGAGACGCGCGTAGTCCGAACCGGACGGCAGGCTCAGCGTCATTTCGTGCCACGCGAGATCGACGCCGGCGATCTGTTTGAACAGTCCGCCCGACGCGCCGAAGATCACCGAGTTCGCGAATGCCACGACGCGACCGGTCGGCGTCTGCAATCCCTGGCCGCCCAGTTCCATCAGGTGCAGCCGCACCAGACCCAGTTCGATGACTTCGCCGGTGACGTTGCCGATCTGCACGCGATCGCCGACGCGAATGCCGTATTTGCCGATGAGGAAGAAATAACCGACCACCGATACGAGCACGCTCTGCATCGCCACGGCGAGACCTGCCGTGATCAGGCCGGCGAAGGTGGCGAGCGAACCGAGTTCGGTGGCGAACGTCGATGCGGCGATGGCGACCACCAGGCACCAGATCACGATCCGGCGCAGCAGCAGCATGCGGGCGCGTCGGCGCACATCGTGAACGTAACGGAACACCGCACGCTTCCACAGATGCGCGGCGCCGAACACCAGCGCCAGCAATGCGGCAAACAGCAGCACGCGCAGTCCCAGCACCTTGAGCGCTTCGTAGTACTGGCGTTCGGTGGAGTCGCGCCAGCTCTTCAGATTGTGGCGATACTGATCGAGCAGCACCCCTGCCTTGCTGAGCGGGGTGAGAATCGAGGAAGTCTGCTTGTACAGCCAGGCGAGCGTATCGAACTCATCGCGCATGGCCTTGAGCACGGTGCCGTCGGAGGAATCCGACTGATTCGCCAGCTGATCGCCGCGATGGCTGAGACGTTTGAGTTGTTCGAGCGGCGGATTGCGGACCTGCTTGAACGTCTCTTCCAGCTCCGCGGTGCGCCGGTCGATCGAATCGATGGTGCGGATCTTGTTGGACAGGCGAAACACCGCACCCGTCAGATCCCAGATGCCGAACTGCGTGAGCGTCGCCACCGGCGAGGCGGCGCCCGGATTCTTGGCATCCGTCACGACCGCTGCCGCCTCGGCGGTCGCCGTGGGGACGGAGGCGGCAATGGCATCGATATGCGCCTTCAGCGCATTGGCACCGAAACCGCCCGAATCGGTTTCGTTCTCGAACTGCTCCATGTTCGCGCGATAGTTGCGACGCGCGTTGATCAGGTCGAGCTCGCGCTGCAGGATCGAGACGCGCGCTTCGAGATCCGGTTTTTCGCCGGCAGTTGCGGCGGCGAGCTGCCGCTTCGCCGCTTCGAGTTCGCCCGCCACACGGCTGCGCTGCGCATCGAGCTCCAGCTGAATCTGCCGGATCTGTTGCGACGCCGGATCGTCCGTCGCCTGTGCCGTCGCGCTGGCTTCGCTGCTGATCAGCTCCGCATTGGCGCGGGCGATCTCGAAAGCCAGCGCCATCACCTTGTCGGCCGTCTGGCGATTGGCATAGAGAATCAGCAGATCGCTCGGCTGCGTCGAAGCCTGTTGCTGCGTACCGAGCGTGCGATACCAGTCGACGGTTTCGTCGAGCAATTGCACCACCTGCTCGACCGTCATGATGGCGCGCGAGGGCGGCGCGTCGGAAGGCGGTGATTCCGGTTGTTCCGCGGCATGCAGGAAGAACGGAGCCAGCAGCAGGACGGCGGCGGTTCGGCAACGCATTGCGGATCTCATCGAGCGGGGACCGCTATTCTGGCGCAAGCCCTGGCCAAAAGGTGGGCGTCGTTTCGGAGCGTCGCGGCCGGGCGACGCCGGTCGATCGCTTACGGCTTCGGGTAACGCATCAATCGATGCAGCCGGTCGCGATGGTTCGCAGCGAATGCGCGTGCCTCGACTTCGAAGACATTGTTCCAGTAACCGCGCCGCCACCACTCCAGGAGGTAGCGCCAGATCGTCAGGCGCCGCGGCTGCCACTGGCGCAGCACATGAAAGTACTCGTGCAGCACGAGTTCCGGGTCCGCCCAGAAGTCGGCCGCCGACTCGCGCAACAGGATGCGATTGCGACGGGTCGTGGCGCGAGCGCCGATGTGCATGCGCGCGTAGAGCGAGTGTTCGATCACGCGTACGTGATCGATGCGTTCGCCGAAGATTTCGCGCAACGCCTGTTGTATCGGCAGCGGCGCTGCCCGGCGTTGGCCCAGCATGACGTTACTTTCCGATACAGAACGTCGCAAAGATCCGCCCCAGCAGATCATCCGAACTGAATTCGCCGGTGATTTCGCCGAGCGCCTGCTGCGCCAGGCGCAGTTCTTCGGCCATCAGTTCGCCGGCGCGGCGTTCGGTGAGCTGGCGGTCGGCTTCCTGCAAGTGGCGCTGGGCGCGGTTGAGGGCGTCGAGGTGGCGGCGGCGGGCGGAGATCGTCCCGGTCTCGGCAGATTGATAGCCGACGCAGTCCTTCAGATGATCGCGCAGCAGATCGATGCCCGCGCCGGTGGTGGCGGACACATATATATGTACTGGCTGACTCTGTTGCAGCCGGGCAGTGCCGCCGGCGGCGTCGATCTTGTTGAAGATCCAGGTGATGGGCACGTCGGGTGGTAGCGCTGCGGTTTCGCTGCGGACCTGTTCGTCATCGAGTCCGCGCGTGGCGTCGATCACGTAAAGAATGCGGTCGGCGCGGCGCATCTCCGCGTGTGCGCGACGGATGCCTTCGGCTTCGACGACGTCGGCTTCGTCGCGCAGGCCGGCGGTGTCGGCGATGTGCAGCGGGAGTCCATCGATGTCGATGCGTTCGCGCAGCACGTCGCGCGTGGTGCCGGGAATGTCAGTGACGATGGCAGCGTCGTAGCCGGCGAGACGATTCAGCAGGCTCGACTTGCCGGCGTTCGGTCGGCCGGCGATCACGACCGTCATGCCTTCGCGCAGCAATGCACCCTGTCGTGCGGCGGCGATGATCTGTGCGCACAGTTCGATGGTGCGATCGAGTCGTTCGCGCAGCGCGGTGTCGGCGAGGAAGTCGATTTCCTCTTCGGGGAAATCGATGGTGGCTTCGACATGCATGCGCGCTTCTGTCACCGCTTCAGTCAGTGCGTGAACTTCCGCGGAGAATTCACCCTGCAGAGAGCGCAATGCGGCGCGCGCGGCCTGGGCCGAACCGCTGTCGATGAGATCGGCAATGGCCTCGGCCTGGGTGAGATCGATCTTGTCGTTGAGAAAGGCGCGACGGCTGAATTCGCCCGGCTCGGCAAGCCGCGCGCCGAGCTGCACGATGCGTGCGAGCAGCATGTCGAGCACGACCGCGCCGCCGTGGCCCTGCAGTTCGAGAACGTCTTCGCCGGTGAATGACGCGGGCGCCGGGAAATACAGCGCGATGCCGCCGTCCAGCATTTCGCCGCTGGCGTCACGAAAAATGCGCAGGGCCGCGTGACGCGGCGGCGGAACATCGCCCAGCACGCCTTGTGCGATTTCGGCAACTTTCGTTCCTGAGATGCGGACGACGCCGATGCCACCGCGACCGGTCGCGGTGGCGATGGCGGCGATGGTGTCGGTGTCGGCGCTCCGGTTCATTGCGATAACCGTGGGGAACCCCCCATCCCAACCTTCCCCCGCAAGCGGGGGAAGGAGCTGAGGACCCAGGCTAGTCCTTCTTCTTCGCCTCTTCCGCCGCGACCAGCTTGTTGATGCGCCACTGCTGCGCGATCGACAACAGCGTGTTGGTCAGCCAGTAGAGCACCAGGCCCGCCGGGAACCAGGCCATCGTGCCCGCCATGATCACGGGCATGAAGGCGAAGATCTTGGCCTGCATGGGATCGGCGCTCGGCATCGGCTGCAGCTTGAACTGCGCGAACATCGCGCCGCCCATCAGCACCGGCAGGATGAAGAAGGGATCGCGCGTCGACAGGTCCGTGATCCAGCCGAAGAACGGCGCCTGGCGCATTTCGACGCTTTCCAGCAGCACCCAGTAGAACGCGAGGAAGAACGGAATCTGGATCAGGATCGGCAGACAGCCGGCGAGCGGATTGATCTTTTCGCGCTTGTAGATCTCCATCATCTGGCGACCGAGCTGTTCGCGATCGTCCTTGTAGCGTTCCTGGATCGCCTTGATGCGCGGCGCGACGTTGCGCATCTTCGCCATCGAGCGGCCGCTCGCCGCGGTGAGCTTGTAGAACACCAGCTTGATGAGGAACGTGACGATGATGATCGCGAGGCCCCAGTTGCCGACGAAGTTGTGGACCTTGCTGAGCAGCCAGAACAGCGGCTGCGAAATGATGGTGAGCTTGCCGTAGTCGGCGGTGCGCTGCAGTTCGGGGCCGGTCGCAGCGAGCTGATCCTGCAGTTTCGGGCCGACGAACAGTGCTTCTTCGAAGGTGTGCGTGCCGCCGGCGGGAACCGTCTGCAGCGGTCCGCGGTACGACAGGATGAAGTCGTTCTCGGCGTCCACGCTCAACTGATAGTCATAGGCGGAGGCGACCGGCGGCACCGCGGCCGCGACGAAGTGATGCTGCAGCGCTGCGATCCAGCCGCCGGTGATGGTGTTCTTGTAGTGGCTCTCTTCCTTGTCTTCGACGTTGAGTTTGCGATAGCCCTTGCCGTCGTAGATCGCCGGCCCGCGATACGCGTAGGTCTCGACGTTGAAGTAGGAGCGTTCGACGTGCTCGTAGTGGCGCACGATCTGCACGTAGGACGCGGCCTTCCAGTCGCTGCCCGACTGGTTGTCGACGTCGTACTTGAGACCGATGCGATAGTTGCCGGGCGTGAACGTATAGGTCTTGGTGACGGTGAGGCCCTGACCATCGGTCCACGTCAGCGGCACTTCGAGCTGCGACTGTCCGGGTTGCAGACGATATTCGGTGGACGCCGACTGAAAGATGACCTGATGCGTCGGTTCGGCGCGCTGGTCGGCGGCACGCAGGCCGGAGCGTGCCACGAACAGGGCGTTGCCCTTCGTGTCGAACAGGCGCACGGGCACGTCGGGTTGGTTCTTCACTTTCGGATACTTGAGCAGGTCGGCGCGCTGCAGCTCGCCGCCGCGCGTGCTGATCTCCATGTCGAGCACGTCGGTCACGACGCGAATGACAGGAGCACTTGCGGCTGCGCCCTCGGACGAAGGCTGCGTGGTTGCCGCAGCGGGAACCGCGGGCGCGCCGTCCGCCGACGGCAGCTCCGGCAATGCTTCGGCGGGTGAATTGGCTGCCGGCGCCGTGACTGTCGTCGCCGCGGCGGGCGGCGGGGTCGGGGCGTAGTCGCGCTGCCAGGTGATGTAGTTCAGCCACAGCACCAGGCCCAGCGCCGCCCAGACAAAGAGTCGTTGGTTTTCCATGAGTGAAGTGATTCCAGCCTAGCGCGTGGGGTCCGCAACCGCGGTTGCGGTTTCGTCGGAACGTGATTCGATTCGTGACGACGGTGTTGCCAGATCAACCGTCGCGAGCGGCACCGGGTCGTAGCCGCCCGGATGCCAGGGATGACAGCGCAGCAGGCGCTGGGCCGCAAGATAACTTCCCTTCATCGGACCGTGCAGGCCGATCGCTTCCTCGGCATAGCACGAGCAGCTCGGATGGAAACGACAGTTGGGACCGAGCAGCGGGCTGATCAGGTAACGGTAGCCGCGGATGAGGGACTTCAGGATGACGCGCATGACTTGCTCACCGCGCGCCAGTGTTTTTCGAGGCTGCGCACGATGGCGGGATTGTCGGCATCACGGGCGCCGTGGCGTGCGTTGACGACGATGTCGACCGCGGGCAGCTCATGTTGATGCAGTCGAAACGATTCCCTGACCAGACGCTTGATGCGGTTGCGGCGCACCGCTCCGCCGATGATTTTCGCAGCGACCGACAGGCCGAGGCGGGCCGCGGGTCCGCCATTGGGGCGGATGAAGATCGCAAACATGGCATCGGCAAAACGTCGCGCATCTTTGTAGACGCGATCGAAGTCCGATTTGTTATGGAGACGTTGCGCCGGAGTAAAAGGCCGGGCGGGTGTGTGCAAGAACGGTATCGAACAAAGGGAAGGCGCCGAGGCGGCGACTTCAGACCGTCAGACGCTTGCGACCCTTGGCACGACGGCGAGACAGCACGAGGCGGCCTGCACGGGTGGCCATGCGCGCACGAAAGCCGTGGGTACGGGCACGATGAATCTTGCTGGGGTTGTAAGTGCGCTTCATGCTGCAATCTCGTGGCGCGAAAGTCGCGCTAAAACAAACACATGGCGGGTCAAAAAGAAGGGCGGCAAGGGTACGCACGCCCTTCAGGGGTGTCAAGCGCGCGACGGCTGAATTTCGCGGGAAATCACGCTTCCGTGCTGTGGATAACTCCGCGGGCTTGGGGTTAGACTCGCCCTCCTCTCGCGCCCCGGCTGGGAACGACCGGCGCAGAACAATTTCATTGACCGTTGTTATCGAGCCGGAGCTTGCATGGCGAGCGTCGGCGGGGGCGAAACCGTGGCGGCTTCGTTGTGGCATCACTGTCTGGAGCAACTGGAAGCCGAGTTGCCCGAGCAGCAGTTCAATACCTGGATCCGGCCGCTGCAGGCGGTGGAGGATGGCCGGGTGTTGCGCCTGCTCGCGCCCAACCGATTCGTCGTGGACTGGGTGAACGACAATGTCCATCGACGTATTTCCGAGCTGGTCGAGGCATTGTCGCCGGCGCCGGGCCTCTCGGTCGTCCTCGAGGTGGGGTCCCGGGCGGCAGCCAACGTTCCGGCACCTGCACCAGCAGGCAATTCAAGGATGCCGGTGCGCGAGCCACCCGCCGTCCTGGGCAGCCGGCTGAATCCGGATTTCACGTTCGAAAACTACGTCGAGGGCAAGAGCAACCAGCTGGCCCGCGCGGCGGCGCACCAGGTGGCCCAGAACCCCGGTCGGGCCTACAACCCGCTGTTCATCTACGGCGGCGTCGGCCTGGGAAAAACGCATCTGATGCACGCGGTCGGCAATGCCATCAAGGGTCGCAGCGATCAGGCCCGTGTGGCGTACGTGCACTCGGAGCGCTTCGTCAGCGACATGGTCAAGGCGCTGCAACACAACACCATCAATGACTTCAAGGCGGCTTACCGCTCGCTCGATGCGCTGTTGATCGACGACATCCAGTTCTTCGCCAACAAGGACCGTTCGCAGGAAGAGTTCTTCCACACGTTCAATGCCCTGTTCGAAGGGCAGCAGCAGATCATCCTGACCTGCGACCGCTATCCGAAGGAGGTCGAGGGCCTGGAGGAACGTTTGAAGTCCCGTTTCGGCTGGGGCCTGACCGTGGCGATCGAACCGCCCGAACTGGAAACCTGCGTCGCAATCCTGATGAGCAAGGCGGCGGTGATGGGCGTCGAGCTCTCCGAGGAAGTGGCCTTTTTCATTGCCAAACGAATTCGCTCGAATGTTCGCGAACTAGAAGGCGCCCTGCGCCGGGTGGTGGCGAACTCGCAGTTCACGGGCCGCGCCATCACGCTGGAGTTCACCAAGGAATCGCTGCGGGACCTGCTGGCGTTGCAGGACCGCCTGGTCACGATCGAGAACATCCAGAAAACGGTGGCGGAGTACTACAAGATCCGCATGGCTGACCTGCTGTCGAAGCGTCGCAGCCGATCGATCGCGCGACCGCGACAGCTGGCCATGGCGCTGGCCAAGGAACTCACGAGTCACAGCCTGCCGGAGATCGGTGATGCGTTCGGCGGCCGGGACCATACAACCGTGATGCATGCTTGCCGGGTAATCAAGGACTTGCGCGAATCGCAGATCCGTATCAGCGAGGACTATCAAAACCTGTTGAGAACCCTGGCTGGTTAGCTGTGGATACTTTGTGGGTGGCGTGAGGATCAAATTAATCCACAGGTCGCACACACGTTGGGTACAACCTCACCAGCTCGTCGTCAGGTAAGTTACCGACAGGACAATAGATTGATTCTGAAAGGATAAAGTGAGTTTTCCACAGATTTCGATCTGCTCAGTAATCATCATAAATTCTTAAATATCCAATTCATTAAATCTTTAAGACAACACAGGTGAAGCGATGAAGTTCAGTGCCGGACGCGAAGCAATCCTCGCACCACTGCAGGCCGTGATCGGGGTGGTGGAGCGGCGCCAGACCATGCCCATCCTCGCCAATGTGCTCATCGCGGGACGCGGCGATGAGCTGTCCATCACTGCGACCGATCTCGAGGTGGAGCTGGTGGCCAAAGCCAAGGTGTCTCTCCAGCAGGGCGGAGAGATCACGGTTCCGGGCCGGAAGCTGCTCGATATCGTGAGAGCACTCCCGGAACAGGCGAACGTGACTGTCTCGGTGGAAGGCGAGAAGGCGGTGGTCAAATCCGGCAAAAGCCGTTTCACCCTGACGACGCTCCCGGCCAGCGATTTCCCGACGATCGAAGACATCCGTGCACAGCAGTCGTTGTCCGTTTCTCAGGCGGCGTTGAAACGCCTGCTCGACAAGACGCATTTTTCGATGGCCCAGCAGGACGTTCGCTATTACCTGAACGGGATGTTGGTGGAAATTGCCGAGAAAGTGCTGCGAACTGTCGCGACTGACGGCCATCGCCTCGCCTATTGCGAAACCGAGCTGGAGGACGGCAGCGGTGGCGCACAGCAGGTTATCGTGCCGCGTAAGGGTGTGCTCGAACTGCAGCGTCTGCTTGGAACAGAAGGATCTGTCGAACTTGCGATCGGAACCAACCACGTTCGCGCTCATATCGGCGATATTCGCTTCACTTCGAAGCTGATCGACGGTCGATTCCCGGAGTACGGACGCGTCATTCCTGCCAATCCGCCCCGTCAGGTCCGTGCCGATCGGGATGTTCTGCGCTCAGCCTTGCAGCGGGCGGCCATTCTTTCCAACGAGAAGTACCGCGGCATTCGCTTGGCAGTGAAAGCCAACGCGTTAGTACTGCAATCCCATAACCCGGAGCAGGAAGAGGCCGAAGAAGAGCTGGAAGTGGCCTACGACGGTGAGGAAGTCGAGATCGGATTCAATGTGAATTACCTGCTCGATGCACTGGCCGCGGTAGACGGGAACGAAGTTCAGCTGGGGCTGACGGATGCCAACAACAGTTGCCTGGTTACGGCGCCGTCGGTGGCCTCGTCGAAGTACGTCGTCATGCCCATGCGGCTGTAACGCTCGATTTTCGTTCTGGTTGATGCGTGCTGTCGTCGATCGATATCGAGAATTTTCGATGCATCGAGCGCGCACGCCTGGAGTTTGATCCCCGCGGCACCGGCATTCTGGGCAGGAATGCCTCGGGGAAGACGAGCCTTCTGGAGGCAATCTTCTTTCTGGGTCACGCCCGTTCGCTGCGGGCGAATACACGCGAGAAGCTGGTTCGAAGAGGGGAATCGTTCTTCCGGATCGTCGCGGAAATCGACGCGCCGCGGGGAATTCTGACGGCCGGCACAGAGTTCGTGGGGGGACGCTCACAGACCCGTCTTGCCGGGCACGGCATTTCGAGCATCTCCGAAATTGCCGAGATCCTGCCCATCCAGCTCATCGATCCCAGCGTGCACCGGCTGATCGAAGAAGGCTCAGCCCGTCGCCGCCGGCTGATGGATTGGGGCGTGTTCCACGTGGAACACAACTTTCTGGCGGTCTGGCGTCGCTACCAGCGGGCGCTCCTCCAGCGCAACGCAGCCTTCCGAGCCGGTCAGACCCTTGCCGTCGTCAGTGCGTGGGAAGGGGAGATGGCGGAGTGCGGTGAGGCCGTGGATCGATACCGCGGCCACTACGTCGCGATGTTGCGTCCCGTGTTTGAACAGATTGCCGGGAAGCTGCTGGGCGAAGCCGCGACTTTTGAGTACCGCCGCGGATGGGCTGCCGATCAATCGCTGAGCGATGAGTTCGCGGCCAAGCGTCCCAGGGATCAACAACTCCGAACGACGACCGTCGGGCCGCATCGCTCCGACCTGACTTTCCGGGTCGACGGTACTCTGGCTCGCGACCGTATCTCCCGTGGGCAACAGAAGCTCCTCGCCTGTGCCCTGATCCTGGCTCAGGTGCAACTCCGTTCGGTAACCGCTCAGGTGCCAACCACGTTGCTGCTGGACGATCCAGCCGCCGAGCTGGATGTGGATAATTTGGGGAAACTTCTCGAAGCGATCGATTCGGTGCCTTCGCAATTGATCGTCACGTCCGTCAGCGAGGCGGGGCTGAAAGGGGTCAATGTGCGGCGAACGTTCCACGTGGAACAAGGCAGATTCACCCCAATGCTATAATTTCGCGCTCGTCAATCCAGGTTGCACCATGACTGACTCCGACGTCTACGACTCAAGCAAAATCAAGGTTTTGAAGGGCCTGGATGCGGTCCGGAAACGACCCGGAATGTACATCGGGGATACCGACGACGGCACCGGTTTGCACCACATGGTGTTCGAGGTCGTCGACAACTCCATCGACGAAGCGCTCGCCGGCCACTGCTCGCAAATCACCGTCACCATCCATGCCGACCAGTCGGTCACGGTGGCCGACGACGGCCGTGGAATACCTGTGGATATCCATCCGGAGGAGGGCAGGTCGGCCGCCGAGGTCATCATGACCATCCTGCATGCTGGCGGTAAGTTCGACGATTCTTCCTACAAGGTTTCCGGTGGCCTGCACGGCGTCGGCGTCTCGGTGGTCAACGCGCTTTCCGAATACCTGCAGCTGACCATTCATCGCAGCGGCAAGCTCTACAACCAGGAATACCGGTTGGGCGATCCTCAGGCGCCCTTGGCGGAAACCGGGGTGACCGAGAAGCGCGGCACCATCATCCGCTTCAAGCCCAGCGCCCAGATCTTCACCAACATCGAATTCGACTATGACGTGCTGGCCAAGCGGCTGCGAGAGCTGTCCTTCCTGAACTCGGGCGTGCGGATCGAACTGGTCGACGAGCGCGACGAGAAGCGGGAAGTGTTCGAATACGAGGGCGGCATCAGCGAGTTCGTCCGCTACCTCAACCGCAATCAGACCCCGGTCCATGAATCGATCATCTGGTTCCGTACCCAGCAGGACGCGATCACCGTCGAACTCGGTCTGCAATGGAATGACTCCTACCAGGAGAGCATGTACTGCTACACCAACAACATTCCGCAGAAGGACGGCGGTACGCACTTGGCCGGATTTCGCAGTGCGCTGACCCGCACGCTCAATCACTACGTCGAGGAGCAATACGCGGCCAAGGACAAGACGGCGACGACCGGCGACGACGCCCGCGAAGGGCTGACCGCGATTCTCTCGGTCAAGATGCCGGATCCGAAGTTCTCGTCCCAGACCAAGGACAAGCTGGTTTCCTCGGAGATCAAGGGCATCGTCGAAGCCACCGTCGGTGCGAAGCTTGAGGAATTCCTGCTCGAACACCCTGCTCAAGCCAAGGCCATCGCCTCGAAGATCGTCGAAGCCGCGCGTGCACGCGAAGCCGCCCGCAAGGCGCGAGAAATGACTCGCCGCAAAGGCGCGCTGGATCTGGCGGGTCTGCCGGGAAAACTGGCGGACTGTCAGGAGAAGGATCCCGCGCTCTCGGAGATCTTTCTGGTCGAGGGTGACTCGGCAGGTGGCTCGGCCAAGCAGGGCCGCGATCGCCGCACACAGGCCATCCTGCCGCTCAAGGGCAAGATCCTGAACGTGGAAAAGGCGCGCTTCGACAAGATGCTGTCGTCCGCGGAAGTCGGCACCCTCATCACCGCGCTGGGCTGCGGCATCGGCGCCGATGATTTCAATCCCGACAAGCTGCGCTATCACCGCATCATCGTGATGACCGACGCCGACGTGGACGGCTCGCACATCCGCACGCTGCTGCTGACGTTCTTCTACCGGCAGATGCCGCAACTGATCGAACGCGGCCACATCTACATTGCCCAGCCGCCGCTGTACAAGCTCAAGAAAGGCAAGGCCGAACACTACGTCAAGGACGACAACGAGCTGAGCGCGATGCTCCTGAACCAGGCGCTCGAAGAGGCGCGCCTGCACACCGGTGGCAACCAGGCGCCACTCATGGGCACCGCCCTCGAATCGCTGGCTCGCCGCTGGATGGAGGTTGCCGCCATCGTGCGTCGCTCATCACGTCGCTACGACCAGCGCGTCCTCGAGCAGCTCATCTACTCGCCCGAGGTCACGCTCGCGGATCACGACAGCCTGGAATGGCTGACCGCCTGGGGCCGCGGATTCGAGACCCAGCTCAACGGTCATGACGATGCTGGCCGCAAGTATCGTGTCCGGGTGCTGCCCGGCACGGACGGTGGCGCCCCCAAATTGCTCGTGGCGCGCACGGAGCATGGCAGCACCAGCGAGAAGCACATCCACCGTGAGTTCTTCGAGTCTGCTGAATATCGCGGCATTGCGGAGCTCGGCAAGACGCTGTCGGGGTTACTGCAACCCGATGCCTACATCGCCAAGGGCGAACAGCGCCAGGACATCGGCAGCTTCAAGCAGGCCATCGAGTGGCTGATGGACCAGGCCCGCAAGGGACAGACCTTGCAGCGTTACAAAGGTCTGGGAGAGATGAATCCGGATCAGCTCTGGGAGACCACGATCGACCCGGCATCGCGGCGCCTGATTCAAGTACGCATCGAAGACGCACTCGCGGCCAACGATATTTTTGCGACGTTGATGGGCGATCAGGTGGAGCCGCGGCGCGAGTTCATCGAGCGGAACGCGCTGGCCGTCGCCAATCTTGATGTTTAGAAAAATTGCCTGATAAGGCGCTACTCCATTGGAATAGCGCCACTTCAGTTAAATTATTTTCCCTGAGGAGCAGGCATCGACCGCACCTGCTCATCGATCCAGTTCCGTACCTGTTCCGCCAGTTCACGGGGATCTCGCCCGGCCGCGTCGATCGCCGGCCCGATGACGACCCGGATCCTGCCCGGCTTTTTGACCCAGCCGCGCCGCGGCCAGTAGTACCCGGCGTTGTGTGCGACCGGCACGATCTTGCAGCCGGCCCGCGAAGCCAGCAGAAAACCGCTGACGCCGTACTTCTTGGATTCTCCCGGCGCCGTGCGCGTGCCCTCGGGAAAGATGAGGATCCACAGTCCCTGCGCCAGTCGCTGCTTGCCCTGGTCGACCACCTGATTCACCGCCGACGCGCCGGCGCCCCGATTGATGGCAATGGGCTTCAGGAAATGCAGCGCCCAGCCCACCAGCGGAATCCACATCAACTCGCGCTTCAGTACCCAGGACTGCGCCGGAAAAATGCCCGCCTGCGCGATGGTTTCCCACGCCGAGGAATGCTTCCACATCGAGATGTGCGCGCCCTCGATGATGTTCTCCTGACCCTCGATCGTGTGGCTGAGACCGCAGGTGATCTTGAGCACCCAGAGCTGGACCCGCGACCAGCTGCGCGCCACCGCATACAGCTGATGGCTCGGCAGCCAGGACAACGCCAGAACGACGACAGCGTAGAGCGCCGTGCCGACGAACAGCCAGGTGGTGTAGAGCAACGAACGCAGCAGCTGCACTCAGCGGACTCCGCCGTGAAAGATCGATATCAGCCGGGCAGTCGCGACAGATCCGCGATCTGCAGAAACACGCCGCGCAGACGCACCAGCAGCGCCAGACGGTTCAGGCGTACCTCCGCATCCTCCGCCATGACCATGACGCTGTCGAAGAACTTGTCCACGTCCTCGCGCAGGCTCGCCAGCTGCGTCAGCGCCGCACCGTACTCGCGTCGGGCCAGCAACGGATTCACCGCGCGCTCCGTCGCGATCACATGCTCGAAGAGCGCGCGCTCGGCCGGATCCTGCAGCCGGTTCGCATCGACCGCGCCGGAAATATCGTCGGGCGCCTTGCGCAGGATGTTCGCGATGCGTTTGTTGGCGCCCGACAGACTCTGCGCCTCCGGCAGCGCCAGGAAGGTGACCAAGGCCTGCAGGCGACGATGAATGTCGAGCGGCGACTGCGAGCGGCTCGCGATCACGGCGTCGAACATTTCAGTGGTGATGCGTAGCGGCGAATCGTCTTCGAGATAGGAGCTGCGCAGCCGCTCCGTCAGGTAGTCCCAGATCTCTGCGACGGTCTCCGCCGGCGCCGCGACGGGTTGCTGCGCTACGGCACTCTGCACCAGCTGCATCAGATCCAGGTCGAGTTCGCGCTCGAAACAGATGCGCAGCACGCCGAGTGCGGCACGCCGCAGGCCGAACGGATCGCGCGTGCCCGAGGGCTTCTGTCCGATGCTGAAAATACCGGCGATGGTGTCGAGCTTGTCGGCCATGGACACGGCGATGCCGACGCGACCGACCGGCAACTGATCGCCGGAGAAACGCGGCCAGTACTGTTCTTCGAGCGCCGCGGCGACTTCGGACGATTCGCCGTCGTGCTGCGCATAGTAGCGGCCCATGAGACCTTGCAGCTCCGGAAACTCCCCGACCATCGCCGACAGCAGATCGCATTTGCTCAGTTGCGCGGCACGACGCGTCAGCGCTGTGTCGGCGCCGATGATCTCGGCAATCTGCGCCGCAAGCGTCGCGACGCGCTCGCTCTTGTCGTACAGCGAGCCGAGCTTGCCCTGGAAGGTGACCGCCTTCAGCGCTTCGCGCCGCGAGGCCAGCGATTGCTTGCGATCCGTTTCCCAGAAGAACGCGGCATCGGCAAGACGCGGACGCACCACCCGCTCATTGCCGTCGCGCACCTTGGTGGGATCCTTGCTCTCGATGTTCGCCACGGTGATGAATGAATTCATCAACCGGCCATCGGCGCCCTTCACCGGGAAATAACGCTGATGATCCTGCATGGTCGCGATCAGCACTTCCGGCGGCAGATCGAGGAAGCGCGCGTCGAAGCGACCGGCGAGCGGCACCGGCCACTCGACCAGCGCAGTCACTTCATCGAGCAGCGCCGGCTCGATCACCGCCGCGCCGCCCAGCGATTCGGCGATGGCTGTGACGCCGGCGCGGATCGATTCGCGTCGCTGTGCGACATCCGCGACCACCCGCCCCTTCTCTTTCAGCAGGTCGGGATATCTGGCCGGACTGGAAATCGCGATGGCCTGCGGTGCGTGGAACCGATGACCGTGCGACTGCTTGCCCGCCGGCTTGCCCAGCACGTCCGCCTCGACGACCGTCGAACCGAACAGCATCACCACCCAGTGCACCGGACGCACGAATTCCTGATCGCCGCTGCCCCAGCGCATGCGCTTGGCGATCGGCAGCTCACCCAGCGCGGCGGAGACGATGCCCGGCAGCAATGAGCCGACTGCTTCACCGGCTTTCACGCCGACGAACTGCAGCACCTTGCCCTTGGGCCCATCGACCTGCTGCAGCTCTTCGAGCTTCACGCCGCAGGAAGCGGCAAATCCCAGCGCCGCACGCGTCGGCTGCCCGTTCGCATCGTAGGCGTTCGCTATCGCCGGACCCTGGCGCCGGATTTCCTGATCCGGCTGATGATCGGCCACTGCGGCAACGCGGACCGCGAGGCGGCGCGGCGTGGCGAACCAGTCGACGTCGCCATGCTTCACATTGGCGTTGTCGAGACCACGTGTCACGCCGGCAGCGAATGCCTGCGCCAGCGTGAACAGCGACTTCGGCGGCAGCTCTTCCGTGCCGATCTCGACCAGGAAATCGCGCTTGCTCATGGCTTCGATGCTCCGGCCGCAGCGCGCGCAAGCATCGGAAAGCCGAGCGCCTCCCGAGACTTGAAATAGGTTTCGGCGACGCTCTTCGCCAGGGCGCGCACTCGCAGGATGTAGCCCTGCCGCTCCGTCACGGAGATGGCCTTGCGCGCATCGAGCAGGTTGAAGGTATGGGAGGTCTTGAGCATCTGTTCATAGGCCGGCAACGCCAGGCCGTTCTCCAGCAGCGTGCGGCACGCAGTTTCGTGTTCCTGGAAGTGACGGAACAGCATCGCGGTGTCGGCGAACTCGAAGTTGTACTTCGACTGCTCGACCTCGTTCTGGTGATACACATCGCCGTACGTCACGCGACCGAACGGGCCGTCGGACCAGACGATGTCGAAGATGCTCTCCACGCCCTGCAGGTACATCGCCAGGCGCTCGAGCCCGTAAGTGATCTCGCCCATCACCGGCCGACAGTCGAGACCGCCGACCTGCTGGAAGTAGGTGAACTGCGTGACTTCCATGCCGTTCAGCCAGA
>NZ_DAINNK010000062.1:0-30302 GCF_036735925.1 Povalibacter sp. | reverse complement strand
ACTGCAAGCGTTCGGTACGGGTGAATGATCTGTTGCCTTCCTGTGGGGCCGGCTTCAGCCGGCCTTCTGAAGAAGTCAGGCTGAAGCCTGACCTACAGAAGAGTCAGAGGCCGGCTGTGACCGAAGGGAATCCCGCGGGAAAGCCGGCCCCACAGGAAGAGGGAACCCCGGCGCCGCGCGATCGTTCTGCTCGCTACAACACAAAACGTGTCATCTGGCTATCATCCGCTCCAGTTTCACCGCCTGCCGCGAGTCCGCCGATGCTTCACCGACGAGATCTGCTGAAGTCTGCCCTGCTGCTGTCTGCCGCGAGTGCGCCCGGCGCGAACCTGCTCGCCGCGGCGACGAGTTCCTCGCAACCCGCCACGGCTTTCAGCTATGCCCAACTGAAGGGCGAGGCACGGACCCTCGCCTCGCGCGCCTATGAGGCGCCGAAGAATCTCGCCCCCCAGAAACTTCAGAGCCTCGACTACGACCAGTACCAGTCGCTGCGCTTCCGGCGCGAACGCGCGCTGTGGGCCGACACGGATCGTGGCTTCCGCATCCAGTTCTATCACCTGGGCCGCGGCTTCAAGGAGCCGGTGCGCATGTTCGAAGTGGTGGACGGCAGCGCACGCGAAATCCTCTATCGCCCGGCCGACTACGACCTGGGCAAGAGCGGCCTGTCGGCGCGCGATCTGCATCCCGACCTCGGCTTCGCCGGCTTCCACATCCAGGCCCAGACCGACTGGGCTTCGGACGTCGATTCCTTCCTCGGCGCGAGCTATTTCCGTGCGATCAGCAACGACTGGCGCCAGTACGGCATTTCCGCGCGCGGCCTCGCACTCGATACCGCGATCAACGGTCCCGAGGAATTCCCGCGCTTCACGACCTTCTGGTTCGAACGGCCGCCGCCGAATGCGCGCACGATGACGCTGTATGGCCTGATGGATTCGCCGAGCGTCACCGGCGCCTATCGCTTCATCATCACGCCGGGCGTGCCGCAGGTGATGGACATCGATGCCGCGCTGTATCCGCGCAAGAGCGTCGAACGCCTCGGCATCGCGCCGCTGACCAGCATGTTCCAGTGCGGCGAGAACGACCGGCGCATGGCCAACGACTGGCGCCCGGAGATCCACGATTCCGACGGCCTGTCGATGCTCACCGGCAACGGCGAATGGATCTGGCGCCCGGTCGTGAACCCGGCCGGCGTGCGCGTGAGTTCGTTCGTCGACGAGAATCCACGCGGCTTCGGCCTCATGCAGCGTGATCGCGACTTCAACAACTACCAGGACGACGGCGCCATGTACCACCGCCGCCCGAACCTGTGGGTCGAACCGAAAAGCGGCTGGGGCAAGGGATCGGTGCAGCTCGTCGAACTCACCGCGCCCGATGAAACCTTCGACAACATCGTCGCGATCTGGAATCCGGCGACGAAGATGCAGCCCGGGACGGAAATGCTGTTCGGCTATCGTCTCTACTGGGGCACACAACCGCCGCTCGTGCCGCCGCTGGCGCATGTCGTGGCGACCCGCACGGGCATCGGCGGCGTCATCGGCCAGCCGCGGCGCTACTACGCCGGCCGCTTCGCCATCGATTTCGCCGGTGGCGAACTCGCATCGATCCGCCCCGGCGAAGTCGTCGAACCGGTGATTACCGCATCGCGCGGCCAGATCGAAGTGACTTCGGCGCGTCCGCTGCATTCGATCGACGGCTTCCGCGCGATGTTCGATCTGCGGTTGACGGATGAAAGCACGGCGCCGATCGACCTGCGCCTGTTCCTGCGCAAGAACAACCAGCCGCTCTCGGAAACCTGGCTGTACCAGTGGACCCCGCCGAGCATGGCCGAACGTCGTCAGGCACTGCAGCTGACGGGCGCGCAGCTCGAGTAGCGTTCTTCCCGCGGGCTGATCCGCTTCCTCCTGTAGGTCAGGCTTCAGCCTGACAGTTCTCAGGCCGGCTAAAGCCGGCCCCACAGGGAAGAAGAGCCGGACAAATCCCGGCTTGAAACGTCAGCCTGTGTCACCTATATTCCCCTCTGTGTGAAATAACACAGGCGGCCGTCCATGCATGCCCACCTGAAAGATCTGCCGACCACCGCCCGGACCCGGGACGAACGAGTCGTCCTGGCCCGCGCCGTGACTCGCCTGTTCGAACTCTGGCAATTACCATCGGCGGACCAGTTGATGCTGCTCGGCCTCAACGAAAGCAATCGCATCGCACTGCAGCGCTATGCCAAGGGCGAGGCGCTTGCCGCCAACCGCGACCTGCTGGAGCGCGTCGGCCACCTGCTCGGCATTCACAAGGCGCTGAAGCTGCTCTTCCCGAAGAACGCCGAGATCGCGACGGGCTGGATGTCCTCGCCCAACACCCGCTTCGATGGCGCAACGCCGGTCGACATCGCGCGTCGCTTCGGCTTCGCCGGCCTGCTGATGGTGCGCGGCACGCTCGACCGGATGCGCGGCACGTAAATGGCCGCCGGCAAGGACGCTGAACTGCGGGTCACGCGCGATTCGCAGGGCGACTGGCATCGCAACATCGTCAGCCTGCGCAAGAGCGTCGAGCTATTCGCCGACCTCATCGACGATCCGCGCGACATCGATGTACTGGTGCGTCACGAAATGGCCGTCAAACAGGCCTACCAGGAACCGGCGATCATCCAGCGGCCGTTCGAAGATGCGGCGAATTACGACGCCATCGCCGCCGCCATTCGCTGGCCTTTCGAACATCCCTGTCACTCGCGCTATTCGAGCGGTTCCTATGGCGTCTGGTATGGCGCCGCATCCATCGAAACGTCGGTGCGCGAGACCGTGCATCACTTTCGCCGCAACACCCTGGCATCCGCGATTGCAGCACAGAGCACCAAGCCGATCGTGCAGGAGCGGCGCGTTCATCTGATTCACTGCAACGCGCTGCTGGTCGATGTGCGTGCGCGCACGCGCAAGGAGCCGCAACTGCTGCATCCCGAGGACTACTCGTACTGCCAGACACTGGGCCGCGAACTGCGCGAGGCCGGCATGCCTGGCGTGCTCACGTATTCGGCGCGACAGGCGAAATCCGAAGTGGTGGCCGTCTTCACGCCGACGGTGCTGAGCGAACCGCGCACCGTCTGCTACCTCACCTACAAGCTGTTCGCCGATTCGGGCAAGGTGATCGTCGAACGCTCGCCCGGCAGGACGGCGTGGGAACTGGAGCCGCCGCCGACGCGATGATTCACTTGCGGAAGCGCGTCATCGCGCTTCCCACGGATCGCACAGTGCCAGCGTCTGCTCTTGTTCCGCGAATGCGCCCGAGCGCAGGAAGCAGACCGTCTGCGCGATGACCACGCGGCGTCGCATGATGAACGTGTGACTGGTGTGGATCACGCGAAAGTCCTTCATGCCTTCGAGTTCCGCTGCGGCGACCGCGACCTTGCCATCATCGGCGCCCGGGATCAGCAGCGACAGAACCGGATTCACCGATCGGTCGCCGGTCAGCACGCCGAGTTCGAATGTCGCAGGCCCCAACTGGTTCGGCACGGAGTCTGCGGCCGTCGTGAGCTGGCCGGCCGCCGGCGGTCGCAGATCCTGCGCCAGGTGCAGACGTCCCAGTACATCGGCGAGTTCGCTGCCCTGATTGGGCGGCCCGAGCATCACGACGCGTCCGACGTTCGGCAGATCGCCGTTGGCGACGAGCTGTCGTACGAGGATGCCGCCCAGCGAGTGCGTGACGAAGTGAATACGCACGGGCGAAGGCGAAAAGCAGCGTTCGATGGCAGGCAGAACGCGCTCGCTCGCGATCTTCGCGATGGGCAAATCGAGCGACGCATAGTCGATGTTGCAGACCTCGAAGCCGGCGCGCTCGAGCCCTGCAGCCATGCGTGACATCGAGCCCGCCTGTCGTCCCAGGCCATGCAGCAGGACGACGCGTTCCGTCGATGCAGCGTCGTCCGGCTCTGCGGCACCGGCGCTCGCAAGCCCTGCGAGGAGCAACAGCGCTATCGCGCAGGCTCGACGAAGGAACGTTCCGGACGAGGTGAGCAACACGGACTGGAATGACACACACATACGGCGTGGGCGATCTCGCGTGGCGCGGCCGGCTGCCGCGGCGGGCAGACTGCCGCAAGGCCGGGCGGCGCAGCCAATCTGGTCCCGGCGGTGACACCACGAGAAACCGACGGTATCGTTTCGTGATACCGGAGGAGACTCGCATGGCCGATTCACGCACCCTGCTGCGCAACCTGAAAGCCCGCCTGCGGGCGGACGGCGTGACCTATCGCGAACTGGCGCGGCGGCTGCACTTGAGCGAACCGACGGTCAAGCGCGACCTGAGCCGCGGCGGCTTCTCGCTGCAGCGCCTGGACCGTATCTGCGAAGCCCTGTCGATTTCGCTGGAAGAGCTGCTGCAGGATCCGCGGGGCACGCGCCTGCTGACCCAGTTGAGCGACGAGCAGGAACGCGTGCTGGTCGCCAATCCCAAGCTGCTGCTGGTGAGCTACCTGATCGTCAACGACTGGAAATTCCCGGAGATCGTCTCGACGTTCCAGATCGGCGACGCCGAACTCATCGATCTGGTGCTGCGGCTCGAAAAGCTCGGCATCGCCGAATTCCGCAAGCCGCAGCGCCTGCGCAAGCTCACCGCCCGCAACTTCTCGTGGCGCAAGGACGGACCGGTGCATGCCTTCTTCGTGCGGCGTGTGGCGCCGGAATTCTTCAATGCGCGTTTCGACGGCGCCGGCGACGAGTTCCGTTTCATCGGCGGCCTGCTCTCGGGCGAATCGCTGCGACGGTTCAAATCGGGCATCGAACGTCTCGCCGCGGAGTTCGAAGCGCTGGCGCACAACGACGCGCGATTGCCGCTGGCCGAGCGCGACGGTTGTACTGCGATCCTGGCATTGCGCGCGTGGGAGTTCTCGGAGTTCACGCGTCTGCGCCGGAGCCGTTCACCCCGGCGAGACCGTACACCGTGACATCGCCCGTTCAGACATCCGTTTTGTCGAACACCTCCTCGACCGTGAGACCGAAGGCATCGGCGATGCGAAAGGCGAGAGGCAACGATGGATCGAACCGGCCGTTCTCGATGGCGTTGATCGAATTGCGCGACACGCGCACGCGGTCCGCCAGTTCGGCCTGGCTCCAGCGCTTCTCGGCGCGCAGGACGTGGATGCGGTTTTTCATGACCGCTCACGCCTTCCCACCATGCCTCGCCACCAGAGGATGCCGGCGACGAACATGCCCACCGTCTGCATCGCAACCACCAGCATGAAGCCCCAGAAGAACGCGAGCTGCACGGTGCTGCGATTGGGCACGCCCGACGATCCGTTGCTGCTCGTGATCGCCAGGTCGACCAGCCAGTTCATGACGGGAGGCAGCATCAGCAGCAACGCGACGGCGATCATCCCGCCGTTCCAGCCATGCTTGATGGCGAACTGCTGGCTGGCGAGTTCCACTTCATCCAGATGCCGCTGGTGCCTGCGCTCCACCAACCCGCCATAGCCGAATAGCAGGATCACGAAAGCGATGGTCACGCTCTGGAGGACCACGGGATCCTGCTGTCTCAACCACGGCTGTACGGCAATGAAACCGGCAATCGCGATGGCGCCCGGCAAAGTCCACAGTGCGAGCCGGGCGCCACGTCCAAGCGCTTTCCTGGTCATGAGAGTCTTCCTTTGTGTATGAGGGATCGCAGACGTCGATTCCGGGAAGGCACAAGGCAATCGGCCCCGACGACAGGGCCAGTTCGTTACAATGTATGCTTCCCAAAAAGCACAGTAAACTTGTCATATTTTGATCGCGATGACAGGTATTGTTTGCACGCCGCGAGTGGCCGCCCGATTCAACAGGTCCCAAGGCGCGCGTACGGCAGATCCCTCCCTCGGCCGAACGAACGGCTCCGCATCCAGAACAGCAAGCGACCGCATCCCTACTATGAGGATCAATCAAGAGGGCGCTGGCGATGGGAGAACTGGGCTTCTGGCTGATGGTGGGCATGATCGTCGCGGCGATGATCGTGGCCGACGCGCTCAAGGAGCGCGAAAAGCAGGCGACACTGCGTGCGCTGCTGGAGAAGGAGGGCAAAAGCGCGACTGAAGTTCTCGCCTATATGCGCGAAAGAGACGCCGCGAAGGATGCGCAGGCTGCACGTGAGCGGGCCACGCAAAGCAGACAATGGAGAAAGCTGGGGAGAAAGCTGGCGGCAGTCGTGACAGGAATAGTCGCATTCGGCGCCGGCATCTATGCATTCGGGGCTGTGCGTTTCGGGCTGTTGAACGGCTCGGGCGCCGTATTCATCCCGCTCGCTCCGATGTTCGGGCTGTGGACGGCAGGCCTGATCATTGCCATTCGGATGTGGCGTTCGGCGAACCAGAAGAATGATGCACCCCCGGTCGCGTGACCCGCGCGGCCGGCTCGAGGATGCGCCTGAGGAGCATGTCGTCGCGCTCGCGATGAGCGGCGACGATGGTGCCTTCAACGAGCTGGTTCAGCGCCGTCAGAAGCGGGTGCGCGACATGCTGCGCCGGCTCTGCGACAACCATTCGCTGGCCGATGACCTGGCGCAACAGACTTTTGTGCAGGCGTGGCGCGGCATCCGTGCGTTGCGCGACCCGGGCGCTTTCGGCGGCTGGCTGAAGCGCGTGGCGGTCAATGTCTGGCTAGCGGAGACGCGTCGTGTGCTGGCGCCGATCGATGACGATGAAGGTGCATTCCTCGCGGTCGCCGACCCCGCGCCTTCACCGGAGCGCCGCGCCGGGGGCATCGACCTGGAACGCGCGTTGGCGCGGCTGGGCCCTGGCGAGCGCCTATGCGTGGTGCTGGCGCACGGCGAGGGCATGACCCATGCCGAGATCGCCGAGGCGACCGGGCTGCCGCTCGGGACCGTGAAGTCGCACGTGCTGCGTGGAAGCGATAAATTGAAGCAGCTTTATGCCGGAGTGAATCGCGATGCCTGATGAGCTCAAGGAGCTATTCACCGAAGGGACCGCGCCCGAACGCGACCCCGCCTTCGCGTTGCAGGTCGCGGCAGAGATCAGGCGCTCACGTCTGCGCAGTCGATTTCTCGCGTTCGCGCTGCGTGAGGCTCCGATGCTGATGCTCTTCGTCGTCCTGTTCGCGGCGAGCCGCGTGATCGCGCCGGTGCTGGCACAACTGCTCGAAGGAGTGCCGCAATTCATGGGTGTGCCTGTGCCGATGGTGGCGTTGGGAGTGCTTGTCGCCGGGCTGGCGCTGTGTGCCCGGCATGGTCTTCCTCTCCGACGCTGGCATGGGTGAATGGACTGACTCCTGCCTTCTTTGTAGGTCATGCTTCGGCCCAATGGCACTGACCTAAGGATTTGCTCTGCCTGTGGGGCCGGCTTTAGCCGGCCTGAAACAGTCAGGCTAAAGCCTGACCTACAGAAAGAAGCCGATCGTAGGGCCTAATGAGTGCCATTGGGGGGAAGCCGGCCCCACAGGCAGGGTGACTCCTCGACGGCTATGCTCGGCGCAACGACGCTCGCGGATGAATACGATGACGCACAAAGATCGCACCACGCTCGACTACCTGAAACCCGGTACCGAAGAGCGCATCCGCTCGCGCGCCGATTTCAATTTCAACGATCGCGATGGCGATCATCGGCTGACGCTGGGCGAATTCCTGCAGTTCATGGCCGACCTGGATCCGGAGATGAGCGAAGAGGAATGCCGCATCGGGTTCGCCGAGATCGACACCAACCACGATGGCCTGATCAGTCTGCGCGAATTCCGCGCCTGGTGGGGCGAGGCGTAGGGTTCACTCGGGAATCAGCGGCGCCAGCTGACCCGGATCCAGATACCGCAACGGCACGATCTCGAACACGCCGGTCTCGAAATTCAGCAGCTCCGTGGCGGCCACCGCTTCCTCCAGCGTCGCGCATTCCACGACGTAAATGCCCATCAGCTGTTCCTTGGTCTCCGCATAGGGGCCATCCGTTACGCGCACCTGCCCACGCGCGCGTCGCACCACCTTCGAGTCCCTGGGGCTCAGTCGCATGACCGGTCCCAGTTGCCGCTGCGCCGAGAGTTGCGCGCGCAGCTGGGCATGGCGTCCCATCACTTCCTCATGTTCCGCAGCGGACCAGCCGGCCGCCTGGTCTTCCGAACCGAAAATCAGAATCGAGTACAGCATTCCGCGCTCCCCTCGTTGACCTGCACCATCTCCTGCAAGGACGAACGACGCAAGCCGAAACGGACATCGCGATTCGGGCTCGCGTCAGCGGGCGATTACGCAGCGATGCGGCACGGAATACTTTCCCCGCCACTGCTTTTTACCGGAGGCGCCGCTGCCCTACTGTCGCGTTCATTCATTTCACCTTCCGGAGCACACGATGGACTATCGATTTCTCGGCGCGTCGGGTTTCAGGGTTTCCGCGCTCGGGCTGGGCACCGGCACGTTCGGCGGCAAGGGGCCGTTGTTCAATGCCTGGGGTACGACGGATGCGGCGCAGGCACGGCGGCTGGTCGATCTCTGTCTCGATGCCGGCCTGACGCTGTTCGATTCGGCCGACGTGTATTCCGATGGCGAGTCCGAAGCGATCCTGGGCGCGGCCATCGCCGGCCGACGCGACCGCGTCACGATATCGACCAAGCTGTCGCTGCGGTCGGGACCCGGTCCCAATGACGTCGGCGCCTCGCGTCATCACCTCATCGCAGCGATCGAGGCTGCATTGCAACGTCTCGACACCGATTACATCGATCTGCTGCAGTTGCATCACTTCGACGCACAGACGCCGGTCGACAGCGTGATGTCCGCGCTCGATGATCTGGTGCGGTCGGGCAAGGTGCGCTACGTCGGCGCGTCGAACTATTCGGGCTGGCAGCTGATGAAATCGCAGGCTGCGGCCGAGCGCCATGGCTACGAGCGCTTCGTCGCCCATCAGGTCTACTACTCGCTGCTCGGGCGCGACTACGAATGGGAACTCATGCCGCTCGGTCTCGATCAGGGAATCGGCGCGCTGGTGTGGAGTCCGCTGGGCTGGGGCCGCCTGACCGGGCGCATTCGTCGCGATCGTCCGCAGCCGCCCTCGCGCCGGCTGCAGGAGACGGCGCAGTTCGCGCCGCCCGCGGATGACGAACGTCTGTTCCGCATCGTCGATGCCCTGGATGAAGTCGCCGGGGAAACGGGCAGATCGATCCCGCAGATCGCCATCAACTGGCTGCTGCAACGTCCGACGGTGTCGAGCGTGCTGATCGGTGCGCGCAACGAAGAACAGCTTCGCGACAATCTGGGCGCGGTGGGCTGGGCGCTCAGCACGGCACAGATCGCGCGTCTGGATGCGGCGAGCGCGGTGCTGCCGCCGTACCCCTACTACCCGTACTGGAACGGACAGTTCACCGAACGTGCACCGCCGCCCGTACCGGTCGAGCGCGCCTGATCCGCGTCTTCACTGACGCACATAGCGCAGGTGTGTGGCGGCCGGACCCTCGAGAACCCTGTCGATGCGAAACTGCGGCGCGGGCTCGCGCAGGTTGTCGAAGAGACGCCGCCCGCTGCCGAACAGCACGGGCGCCAGGGCGATTTCCAGTTCGTCGACGACGCCCTGATTCAGATACTGCTGGATCACATCCGCTCCACCCGCGATACGGATATCGCGGCTGCCCGCGGATTCCCGCGCGAGATCCAGGGCACGCGCCGGCCCGTCATTGATGAAGAAAAAAGTCGTCCCGCCGGGGCGCACCCAGGGTTCGCGTTTCATATTGGTAAGAACGTATACCGGCGTATGAAACGGCGCCTCTTCTGGCCAGGCGCGCTCGCCCTGGTCGAACATTCGCTTGCCCATGATGTTGGCGCCGATGCGCTCCGTGGTGCGGCGAAGCAGATCATTCACCGGGCCGGTCTCTCCCCCGGGTCCGAGCTTCAGGTTCTCGCGCAGGTACCGTTGATTGAGGGCCCAGCCCATCAACGCGCCCCACTTGGCGCCCCAGTTCTTGTACTCGGGATTCTCCATGGTCATTCCTTCCGGTGCCATGTAGCCATCGAGGCTGAGACCGATGCTGACGAATACCTTGCTCATGATTCTCCTTCGCAGACGCCGCCGCTGCGCCGTCGTTCCTGCGAGGACGAGCGAGGCAGTCCGACTCCGACACGATCGCTAATCCCACATCGCCCGCAACCTGCCGCCCGCATCGATGCGAGCACCTGAATCCGCCCGCGCTGCCTCTCGTACGCCCAACGGTTGCTGCGGCCACGTCCGCGCCTCGAACAGTTTCAGCAGCTCATCCGTCAGGAAGCGGCTGCGTGCGCCGTAGACATGCCTGTCGCCGGTGCGGCTCTGCTGCGTGATGTAGTAGCGCAGCGGCGCGATCAGTTGCAGGTCGTGTTTCGCGCGCGTCATCGCGACATACAGCAGGCGGCGTTCTTCCTCGATGGTCTCGCGCTTGCCGGTGGCGTGCTCGTTGGGGAAGTTGCCGTCCGCGACATTCAGGACGTACACCGAATCCCATTCCTGGCCCTTCGCCGAATGCACGGTCGAGAGGATCAGGTAGTCCTCGTCGAGATGCGGCGCAGCGGAAAGATCGCTGCTGACCTGCGGCGGGTCGAGCGTGAGTTCGGTGATGAAGCGTTCGCGGCTCTCGTATTGCAGGGCGATCTTTTCGAGCTGGTCGATATCGCCGCTGCGCACCGCGGCGGCGTCATACAGTCGCTGCAGATGCGGTTCGTACCACTGGCGCACGCGCTGCATTTGGCCCGCCCAATCGCTCGAACCGCTGAGATCGCGCAGCAACGACATCAGGGCAGGCCAGTCTTCTGCTGCCGCCGTCGGTACTTGATAGCTGGTCAGCGTATCGAGCGCATGGCCGCTGGCTTCGAAAACCTTGAGGCAGCGATCGGCATGCGCGGGGCCGAAACCGGCCAGCAGCTGCAGTACGCGAAAACCCGCGAGTCGATTGCGCGGATTGTCGATCCAGCGCAGCACCGCGAGCACGTCCTTGACGTGGGCAGCTTCGAGAAACTTCAGGCCGCCGTACTTGGCATAGGGAATGTTGCGCCGGATGAGTTCGAGTTCCAGCACGTCGCTGTGATGCGAGTTGCGCATCAGCACCGCCTGCTTGCGCAGCGCCGTTCCCTGCTCGCGCGCGGCGAGGATCTGTTCGACGACATACAGTGCCTGCGCGTGATCGTCCTCCACACTCACATAGCGCGGCTTGTGTTGCGATGCCCGCGGCGAATGCAGCTGCTTCTGGTACTGGCGATCCGCATCGCGCATCAGCGCATTGGCGGCATCGAGCACGGGTTGCACCGAGCGGTAGTTCTGTTCGAGCGTGACGATCTGCGCCGGCGGCGCAAAACGCTGCGGAAACTGCAGGATGTTCTCGACGGTCGCGGCGCGGAAGGAATAGATCGCCTGCGCGTCGTCGCCGACGACGCACACACCGGTGCCCGCCGGCTTCATCGCCAGCAGGATTTCCGACTGCAGCGTGTTCGTGTCCTGATATTCGTCGACCAGCACATGATCGAAGCGTGCACCGACGTCGCGGGCGAGCTGCGGTTCCTGCACCAGCACATGCCAGTAGAGCAGCAGATCGTCGTAATCGAGCAGTTGCTGCGCCTGCTTGGTCTCGACATAGCGCCGGAACAGGCACGTGAGTTCATCGCTCCATTCGGCACACCAGGGAAAGGCATCGTCGAGCGTCTGTTGCAGCGGTTGTCGTGTATTCACGCGATGCGAATAGATCGCGATGCAGGTGTCCTTGCGCGGAAAGCGCTTTTCCTTGCGGGCGAGGCCCAGGTCCTGGCGCAGATAGTCGATGAGGTCGGCGGCGTCGCCGCGATCGATGACGGAAAACGTGGGATCGAGACCGAGCGTCGGTGCGTATTCGCGCAGCAGGCGATTGCCGATCGCGTGAAACGTGCCGGACCACAGCAGTCGCGTGGCATTCGGATGAAATGCAGCTCGCCCCGGTTGCTGGCGCAGCGATTCATTGGCGATGGTTTCGGCCCGTCGCAGCATTTCCTGTGCGGCGCGGCGTGTGAACGTCAGCAGCAGGATGCGCTCGGGAGATACGCGATGCAGCAGCAGGTGCGCCACCCGGTGCGCGAGCGTATTGGTCTTGCCGGTGCCGGCGCCCGCGATGATCAGCAGCGGATCGGACTCGATGCCCTGCGAGGTCACGCGACCGAAAGTCGCGGCGCGCAACTGTTCTGTGTTGAGGCGGTGACCGAAGGTCGTTGCGGGAGAGTCGAGCTGCGCATTCATGCGCAGCGATCATAACGGGAGCTGTATATAAAGCCAGTCGAAGCCGGCGATGCATTCTCTTCCTGTGGGTCAGGCTTCAGCCTGACTTCCGAAAAGAGGCCGGCTGAAGCCGGCCCCACAGTAAGAAGCCCCCCACCCTAACCCTCCCCCGCTTCGCGGAGGAGGGGATCAGACGGCAATCAACGCAGAAATCCTAAGTGCAAGAAGGCCGGCTGTGACCGAAGGGAATGGATAAACCACTTCCTTCGGTCGTCCCGCGGGAAAGCCGGCCTCACAGCAAGAGCCAACGATCCATCAGCCGGAGCCTTCGATCACCACCTCGGTCTCGGTGATGTTGCCGAAGGCCGGGGCGCCCGGCGTCTTCATGAGCTTGATCGTGAAGCGGCGTTCCGGCCGGCCCTCGCGCGCGGGAGTGATCGGTATGAACAGGCTGCGCACGTCCTGCCCGTCGTTGAAGCGGGCCATCTGTACCGCGGGCTGCTCATAGTCCACACCGGGCTTCGCCGTTCCCGGCGCGATGCGCCAGGCGAACGGCGCACTGCCGTCGGTGGAACGATTGCGGCGCAGGTTGACCACTGCCATGTGCTGACCGGCGCTGACCCGAATGCGGGCCGACTGGAACGAAATGAGTCCGGCAGCCGCAGGCACGACAGCGCGGCGTTCGACGGGAACGCTGGGCAGCGGCAGGTCGGCGAGCGGCGGGATCGCGATGTCGACGGGCGCTTCTGCGAGCGCCTGCAGGCGTTGCGCCGCCAGATGGTCGCGCTCCAGCGAACGCGTCACGACCAGACGCGAGGCATCCGACACCTGCAGCAGTCCCCAGGCCGTGATGCCCACGGCGACGATCGCCATCGCCGGCACGGCCTCGCGCCATCGAGGCGCGCGCTGCGTGAGCCACTGCGCGACTGGCAATCGTTGCCGCGGCGGTTGCGGGCTGGCGAGCGAGCCGATGCTGTTGCGCAGTTCGCGCCAGTGCGGCAGAAGGCGGATTTCCTTGCGCCAGCGAGGGCGCTCACGCGCCGCGATCGCGCGAAGTTTTTCGCGGCAGCGCGTGCTCGCTCGCGAAAACGTGGCGAGTGCCTTGTGCCAGTCGACGCGGCGCACCGGCGGAGCCGATGCGGGAGGATCACTCGACGCGACCGCCGCAGCATCGGCGGGCTGTCCGGCAACGGGGGCCGCGGCTGTCGGCAATGTTCCGATGTGCACCTGCTGATGGAGGGTCGCCGCGGCGGCGGGCTGCACGTCCGTCCAGCGCAGCGCGATTTCGTTGCGCCAGTGAAGCTGCGGAATCCATTCGTTTCGCAATGAAGGTGTGGCGGCTGCAGTCGAAGCCGTTGCCAGTGCCGGTGGAACAGCCGGCGTTCGCCGACTGCGCCGCACTCGATTCAGCACGCGGGCATTGCTCCAGCGCAGCTGACTGAGCCAGGGAACGGCGCGCGGCGGCGACGGTGCGGCTTCGTTCTCTTCGTTCGTCGATTCCGCAATCGTTGCGGCGGGCGGCGCGTTCGCCCCTGCAGATTCTTCCAGTCGGGGCTTGGGTTCGAGCCATTCCGGCGGAATGGCCCTGCTCCAGCGTTCCCGTGCAGATGCGTCGGGCGCGGCGGGGCGGGACAACGGCGGCGCGGTCGTCGTCGCAGGAGAGGGTGATGCAGCGTCCTCGTCGGTACCGACCCAGTCATCGGGCACTTTGCCGGCGAACTGCGCAAAGGCGCGGCTCAGTTCCTCCGGTGTCGCAGTGCGACGGAATTCGCGACGCGTGTCCGTCGGCTTGCGTTCGCGCGTATGCGCGTGCGAGGCGCCGTTCGAGCGTCGACGTGCAGCGCCCGGTTCCGGATCGGGCGCAGCGGGTCGTGGCGGGCGCGAGTAAGCCGCGCTCGCGCGTACCTGCGCAGCAGTCAGGGAATCGAGAAACTCGCGACCGTTCGACGGCCGCTGCTCGCGTTCCCAGGACAACATGCGGGCGATGACGCCGAAATGCCGTGCCGGGATGCTCGGCTGCCAGATCGGCCGCCAGCCCTCGTCGCGGGCTTCGAGCGACGACTTCGATCCGAAGGGATGCTGGCCCGTGAACAGTTCATAGGCCACGCAGCCGAGGCTGAACAGATCGTCGCGCAGATCGGCCGGCTGCTGCTCCAGCATCTGCGGACTGGCGTAGGCCGGCGTGAGGAAGCGGTCGCGTGCCGCGTCGGCGGGCTCGTCCTTGTCGGGAACCGAACCGAAATCGAGCAGACGCGCGGCGCCCTGCGCGTCCACGAAAATGTTGCCGGGCTTCAGATCGCCATGAATGACGCCGTGATCGTGGGCGCAGACGAGCGCCTCGGTGCATTCGGTCAGCAGGCGCAGCGCCTCGTCGGCGGGCAGTCCCGGCGGACTGTGCTGCTGCAGATGCAGGAGGAGCGGCTCACCCTGCAGCAGTTCCATGGTGATGAACCACGTGCCTTCGTCGCAGTCGAGATCGAACACGCGCACGATGCCGCGATGCGTGAGGCGCTGCATGTAGCGGAACTCGCGGATCAGGCGTTCGACGCGCGCCTTGTCGCTGAGCAGCGCGCGATTCAGCACCTTCACCGCGACCTTGGCGTCGGCGGCGGGACCGTGCAGGCGATGCCGATCCAGCGCACTGAACACCGTGGACATGCCGCCGCTGCCGATCGCCCGCTCGATCAGATAACGACGACTCAGCACCGTGCCGACTTCGATGACGCGCGTATCGGCGGCAACGGGCGTCTGATTACCCGGCGAGATCGTCGGCGCTTCGTCCGCGGCGATCCGCTCGGTCGCGGGAGCGCGCGCCGCCGCACACGAGGCGGACTGCGAAGGAAAAGGAGGCGCTTGCGGCTCGGCCATGGGACGCACGAACACTGGGACACCGCGGCCCCGTCCCCTGCAATACACCCGATTCGTCGTTGCGGTTCCTGCGCCGTCTACGGATCAGGACGTGGCTGTCGGTAAATGACCGTCAGCGTTCATTTCAGATAGCGATCGAACCAGCCCAGGTAGCGCTCCATCCGGTCGCGCAGGTAGCTCGGCTTGCGCAGCCCATGGAACTGGCCCGGGTAGATGACGAGCTGGGTATCGACGCCGGTGCTGCGCAACGCCTGGTACATCTGTTCCGAGTTCAGCAGCGGCACGTTGAAGTCCTGCTCGCCGCACAGGAACAGGGTCGGTGTGCGGATGCGATCGGCATGCAGCAGCGGATAGGCATTGCGCAGATAGACATCGAGATTCTTCCAGGGCGTGCCGAGTTCGGCTTCGTACTCGCGCACGTACATGTCGGTGCCGTAGCCGGCGAGCGCATTGCCGATCGACGCGCCGCTGGTCGCGGCCTTGAAGCGCGCGTCCTTGGCGATGACGTAGTCGGTGAGAATGCCGCCGTAGCTCCAGCCGCCGACGCCGAGTCGCGCGGGATCGGCAATGCCTTGCGCAACGGCGTAGTCGACGACGGCGAGCACGTCTTCGGTGTCCTTGCCGCCCCACTCCGCCCAGATGGCTGTCGCGAACGCTTCGCCGCGACCGGAGCTGCCGCGCGGATTCGCCGCAACGACGACGTAGCCCTGCGACGCGAAGATCTGCCACATCGGCATGAAGGCATTCGCGTACTGCGACACCGGGCCGCCGTGGATCTGCAGGATCGTCGGATACCGTTTGCCCGCGACGTAGTCCGGCGGCGTGACCAGGAAGCCGCTGATCTGCGTGCCGTCCTTCGACTTCACGGAAATTTCTGCGACTGACGCCAGCGGCAGCGTCGCGAGCCAGGCGTCGTTGTGATGCGTGAGCTGGCGCGACTTGCCGCCTTCGAGCGCGAAGATCTCCGCCGGCCGGTCGACCGTGCTGTCGAGAATGGCGATGCGGTTCTTCGGGCCGACATCGTACTCGGCCGTCTCGCGCCGTCCTGCGAGCAGTCGTTCGAGTCTGCCGGTCGCCGCGTCGACGCGCGCCAGGTGCTGGTTGCGATCGTCCTCGATGAAGGCGTAGATCCATCTGCCATCGGCCGACCAGCGCGGCGAAATCAGATTTCGATCGATGTCGTCGCTGATCATGCGGGCCGCACCCTCGAGCGGCGCGATCATCAGATCCTGCTGCGCGTAGTAGATGAGCCTGGGATCGCGGTTCACCGACAGCACCAGTGCGCGACCGTCCGGCCGCCACGCGGGCGTCGTCATCCAGCCCGAATCGCCGGCGTCGCCATGAAACACCGTGACCAGACGCGGTTCGCTGCCGGCGCGCGGCGCGATGACGAACAGGCCGTTGTCGTTGCTGCGATCGGGATCGGCACCACGCTTGCTGACGAAGGAAATCAGCGAACCGTCCGGCGACCACGCCGGCAGATTCTCGTCGAAGGCGCCGGGCGTCAGCAGCTCTGCCTTGCGCGAAGCGACGTCGAACACATACAGATGCCGGCGCAGCGCACCGAGATAGCCGGTTTCATCTTCCTTGAAGTAGAAGCGGTCGATGACGATCGGCGGCGGTGTCTTGTCCTTGTTCGCCTCGGTCGGCCGATGCGGATCCTCGTCCATCACGATCAGCGCGATGCGCCTGCCGTCGGGCGACCATTCGTAGTCGAGCACGTCGCCCTTGAACGAAGTGACGACCTGCGCTTCGCCGCCGCTGCGGTTCATGAGCCACAGTTGTTCGGGTTCGTCCTCGCCGCCGCGCGCCGAAAGAAAAGACAGGTACCGACCGTCCGGACTCCAGCGCGGCGCGTGTTCGCTGTCCTCGGAATTCGTGAGCTGCACGCTGCGCTGGCCGTCCCAGCTCGTCATCCAGACATGCGTGACGCGCTTGTCTTTCTCGAGATGGGCGCTGCGGACGGTATACGCCACCCAGTTGGCGTCGGGGGAGATCTGCGGATCGGCGACCTCCTGGATGCTGTTGATGTCGGCGGCCGTGAGTGCGCGCCGCGTCGCGTCGGCGGCCGGACTCGCGTTGCATACAAGAACCAGCAGGGCGATGCAGGCGATGGAACGCAGCATGTTGTCGTTGTCCGATGCGACTTTGCGATGAGCCTGTCGCAGCATGTAATCCGAGTCAAACGGGCTTCGGCCCAATGGAACTGACTTAAGGATTTGCTCTGCCTGTGGGGCCGGCTTTAGCCGGCGTCTGAGGAGTCAGGCTGAAGCCTGACCCACAGGAAGAGTGCTGTCGCGATGCGTGCGGTACCGACACTTCGGTGCCTTGCGGATTTCATCGCGCATTATGTGACGCGTTCGAGCCGGCCCGTATTGCGCTGCCCGGAAACCGGCCGGTAGGCTAGTTTCGTTGGTTGCGATTCGCGATGGGTTGGGCGACCCGCGACATCGCATCACGAGGGCCACCGTGCGACACCTGCTCGCGACATGGCTGCTCTGCCTGGTCGGTCTGTCGTGGATCGTCGGCGCAGCGGCAGCCGGGACCGATCCGACTCTGCAGATGCTGTCCGCGGACGCGAGCGATACGGACATCCTGAGCGGCGCCCACGATGCGCAGTTCGTTCCCTTCGATTTCCGTCAGGCGCGACGCGCCGGCGGCGTTTTCTGGTTGAAGATGGAGCCGCTGCCCGCGGCTTCGCCCGGCGCGGCGGCGACGATCAACATCACGCATGGACGTCACCTGCAGCTGCAATTGTTCAGCGGTCGCGAACCGCTGCAGCAGGCGACCTCGCTGCCCGGCTTTCGCAGCGCCATCGAAGAAGTCTTTCTCGCACCGGCCGGGAACGATCCCATTTACGTGCGCGTCGAGCCGCAGGGCCGCGGTCATGAAGTGCTGAAGGTCGACGGCGCATCGCTCGATGCGACGCTCGCGCGCAGCGCCGAACACGCGCGCATGATCGCGCTGACGTTCGGTGCGCTGATGGCGATGGCGCTGTCGGCATTTCTGATCTGGTTCGTCCTGCGCGAGAAGCTGCTGCTGCTCTATGCCTCGCTGTTCTCGCTGCAGGCGGTGTACATGGCCTTCCTCTCGGGCGAGGCCTTCGGCTGGCCGGTGTTGTCGTCGCTGCTGCCGGTAGCGTCGTATACCTGGAACGTGACTGCCGCGCTCAGCGGCGCCATCGCCTGCCTGTTCGTGCGCGAGATCGCCGACCTGAAGTCGTTCTCGCCGCGCGTCTACGCGGCCTTCGGCTGGGTCGCGTTCGGGTTCGTGGTGCTGGCGGCCGCCAACCTGCTGCAGCAGGTCGGTCTCGGCCCGATCGTCGCGATGGTGGGCAACCTGGTGTTTCTCGGCGCCGCGGTGTTCACGCTGGTGGCCGCGTTCATGGCCTGGCGACGCAGCAATCGCGCCGCCGGTTTCTTCCTGCTCGCGTGGGGATTGCTGGAAACGTTCACCATCGCCACGGCGCTGCGCCTGTTGCTGACCGATCCCGAAGGCGCCGAACTGCTGCTGTTCTACGGCCTGCCGTTGTCGATGGTCGCGGCGGCCGTGCTCATCGCGCTCGGCGTGGCGGATCGCCTGCGCGATCAGCGCCTGGCATTGAATGAGGCGGAGCGTCGCGCGCAGACCGATCCGCTGACGGGCGTGTTGAACCGGCGCTCGCTGGTCGAACGTCTCGATGCGGCCTGCCTGCATGCACAGGCGCGCGGCCTGCCCATCGCATTGCTGTTCATCGATCTCGATCACTTCAAGCAGATCAACGATTCCTTCGGGCATCTTGCCGGCGATGCCTGCCTCAAGGCCATCATCCCGCCGCTCCAGGCAGAGCTGCGTCAGTCGGATGTGATCGGTCGTTACGGCGGCGAGGAATTCGTCGTCATCCTCAGCAGCGCCGATGCATCGGCCGCCGAGCCCATTGCCGAGCGCATCCGCCAGCGCGTCGCCGATGTCCGCGTCGAAGGCTTCGGTCAGCCGATCCAGGTCACCTGCAGCATCGGCATCGCCACCAGCGACATGCTCGGCGTGTGGGGCGAACATCTCATCGCGCACGCCGATACCGCGGTGTATGCCGCGAAGCGCTCCGGCCGCAATCGCGTGCAGCTGGCGCTCGCGGCCTGAAGAGGCGAGAAGAATTTCCACGGGGGAGGAAAGGGGACACGGGGAACACGGGGACAAGAAAAGGATTTTCTATGAAGAATGATTTCTTCCGAACCCCGTGTTCCCCGTGTCCCCCGTGGAAAATCTTCTTTCTCTGGCCTCTGTGTACTCTGTGATCTCTGTGTGAAACTTCTTGCCCTGAAGACCACAAGAACAGCAGGAGCGGGACCCAATGCAGGCGGACAAAGAACCGTCGTCGACAGGGATGACGTGGGCGCTGGCGATCCTGTTCGCCGTCATCGGCGCCGGTATCCAGGAAAACGCGGGCGGCTTCATCATCGGTGCGATGCTCGGCGTGCTGTTGGCGCAGGTGCTGCATCTGCGCGCCCTGGCGAAAATTCATCGCGACCTCATCGATTCGCTGCGACAGTCGCCGCCGCCATCGCGGCCCGAACAGCCTGCAGCCGAGCCGGCCAGGCCGCGCACGACCGAACCGTATCGCGCCCCTGTTTTCGACAGGACGCCGGATACCTCGATACCGTCTGCGCCTGCGGCGCCGATGTCGACGGTTGCTGCTGCGCCCGCGCCGGTTGTAGCGGCACCAGCGGCACCGCGTCTTCCGCCGCTGCCGCGCAAACCGCCGGAACCCTCGTTCATCGAATCGCGCATCGACGATTTCATCCGCTGGTTCAAGGGTGGCAATCCGCTGGCGCGCATCGGCATCGTCATCCTGTTTTTCGGCGCCGCCTTCCTGGCGAAGTACGCCGCAGAGAACAGCCTGTTCCCGATCGAGCTGCGCTTCATCGCGCTGGCCGTCGGTGCTTTTGCCCTGCTGATCGTCGGCTGGCGACTCAAGGACAAACGGCCGGTCTACGCGCAACTGCTGCAGGGCGGCGGCATTGCCGGGCTGTATCTCACGGTGTTCGCCGCGAGCCGCCTGTATCACCTGCTGCCGCTGGGACTCGCGTTCGGATTGCTGGTGGTGATCGCGGTCACGGCCGGCGTGATCGCGGTGGCGCAGAACTCGCTGTCGCTGGCGGTGATCGGTACGGCGGGCGGTTTTCTCGCGCCCATCATGGTCTCGACCGGCAGCGGCAATCACATCGCGCTGTTCACGTACTACGCCATCCTGAATCTCGGCGTGTTCACGGTCGCCTGGTTCCGCACCTGGCGCGCGCTCAACGTGCTGGGCTTTCTGTTCACGTTCACCATCACCAGCCTGTGGCGTGCCTCCGGTTACGAATCGCACGATCTGTTCAGTGCCGATGCGTTCCTGATCCTGTTCTTCCTGCAGTACGTCGCGGTATCGATCCTCAACTGCGTGCGCCAGCCGCCGGATCTGAAAGGCTACGTCTCGGGTTCGCTGGTGTTCGGACTGCCGGTAGTCGCATTCACACTGCACGCAACGTTGGTGGCGAAGTTCGAATACGCACTGGCGTGGAGTGCGCTCGCGCTCGGTACGTTCTATCTCGCGCTCGGCTGGAGCCTGTGGCGTTCGCGGCGCGAGTCGTTCCGGCTGCTGGTCGAAGCCTTCGCCGCGCTGGGCGTGATCTTCGCCAGTCTCGCCATTCCGCTCGCCTTCGATACGCGTACGACCGCGGCGATGTGGGCCGTCGAAGGTGCGGGACTGTTCTGGCTGGGCATGCGCCAGCAGCGCAAGCTGGCGCGGGCCTTCGGCGCCCTGCTGCAAGTGGCAGCGGGTGCGGGCTTTCTCATCGGCCTGCCCGACTATCACGGGACGCAGCCGCTGCTGAACAGCCTGACTCTCGGCGCCGTGATGCTGGCCGTCTCCGGCCTGCTGACGAGCTACTGGCTGCATCGCCATCGCGAAACGCAGGCGTCGTACGAGGCGGGCTGGGAGACCGGTTTTGCGTTGTGGGGGCTCGTGTGGTGGCTGTTCGCAGGTGTGTACGAGATCGATCGGCATCTGTCGATGGCCGACACGGGCGCGATGCTCGGCTATGCGGCGCTGACCGCGATGCTGCTGGCCTGGATCGGCATCAAGGTACGGTGGCGCCTGGCCCAGACGCTGGCGCTGTCTGTCCCGGCCGCTGCCGTGCTCGCGGGACTGCTGTATTCCGTGGATGCATCGCATCCGTTCGCGCACTGGGGAGAATCGGGATGGATCACGGTGCTCGCCGTGCACTACGGCCTGCTGTACCTGCACGATCGCGGCCGGCTCGATACGAGTGCCGTCGCCGCGTCGGTGCTGCACGCCGGCGCGTACTGGGTGCTGACGCTGCTCATTGCGTGGGAAAGCAGCTGGCAGATCGATTTCCACGCCAGCGGCGTATGGCCGCTGCTGCCGTGGGGACTCGCACCGGCATTGATGCTGGCCTTCGTCGGACGTCGCCGCCTGATTCCCGCCTGGCCGGTGGCGCAGTTCGCGCAGACGTATCGGGTGCTCGCTGCGTTTCCGTTGGCCTTCGCGACCGGCGCGTGGATCGTGTTCATGAATCTCACGAACGCGGGCGATGCCGGCTGGCTGCCGTATCTGCCGCTGCTGAATCCGCTCGATGTCGGCGTGGCGCTGTGCCTCGCGGCGCTCGGACTGTGGTGGACGTCGCTCGATGACGAACAGCAGTCGGCGCTGTGGAGCGATGACCGCGCACCGATCATCGTTGCAGCGGTGCTGACGTTCCTGTGGCTGAACTCGGCGCTGCTGCGTTCGCTGCATCACAACTTCGGTGCGCCGCTGACGTTGCGCGGCATGGCGCACTCGACGCTGGTGCAGGCGTCGCTGTCGATCTTCTGGGGCCTGCTCGGCTTCACGGCGATGACGGTCGCGGCGCGCCAGAAGTGGCGTTACGTCTGGCTGGTGGGCGCGGCGCTGATGATTGTCGTAGTGGCGAAGCTGTTCCTGGTCGATCTGTCGAGCATCGGCACGATCGCGCGCATCGCTTCGTTCCTGACGGTGGGCGTCCTGTTGCTGGTGACCGGTTATCTCGCGCCGCTGCCGCCGCGGCACGACGGCGAAGAAGTGACGGAGTGAGATCGTGACCAGGGAAAATTCCATGAAACAGGTGCGCGGGATTCTGACGCTGGTGCTGGGCGCGACGGCGATCGGCGCGGTCGCAGCGCCGCGCACGGATGACTACGTGCGCGGCATCGAAGTCAGCACCTACGAGCAACGCCCGCTGGTCGAACTCGTGCTGCCCGACGAGGTGTATCAGGGCGTGACGCGCGCCGATCTCGGCGACCTGCGCGTCTTCAACGCCGCGGGCAGCGCCGTGCCGCATGCCTTCTGCGCTTCGCCGGCGGCAGCCGAGCCCGTCGTGAGCAGCGAATCGCTGCCCGTATTCGATCTGCAGGCCGGCGTGCCGGCGACCACCACCGGCGCGACGCACGTCGAAGTCGAAACCGCGGGCGGCACGCAGGTGCGCATCCAGGAGAGCGAACCGGCATCGACCGACGCGCCGCGCACGAAAACGTGGGCGCACGTGATCGATGCCCGCGGCGTCGAAGACAGCCTGCGTTCGATCGAGTTCGACTGGACGAGTCCCGACGGTGCCTCGCAGGCCAGCGTGCGCATCGAGGCGAGCGACGATCTCGACCAGTGGCGCACGGTAGTCGGTTCCACCACCTTGCTGCGCGTCACGCGCGACGGCCAGCAGCTGCAGCGCAAGACCGTGCCGGTGATCGAACAGCGCTATCGCTTCCTGCGCGTCGTGCGCACCGACGGCGGCCCGGCGCTGCAGATCGCGCAGGTCACGGCCGAACGCGTCGCGCGGGCGCAGGAGATCGAGCCCGTCTGGTTCACGGCGAATCCGCAGGAGCCGGTCGATGCCGCGCATCTGCGCTTCGATGCCGCGCGGCTCGCGCCGGTGACGTATGCGCGGCTGGTGTTGCCGGAGCCCAATTCTTCGGTGCGCGTGAGTCTGGAAAGTCGTGCCGACGAGCAGGCTTCCTGGCGAGCGCGCTGGTCCGGCGAGGTGTATTCCATCGTCAAGGACGGCGAGCGACGCGTAAGTCCGCCGGCCGAACTCGATGGCGGGCACGACCGCTACTGGCAGATCACGAACACCCAGACCGCCGCGACTCTCGATCCGGCGACGGGCCTCGAGCTGGGTTATCGCCCCGCGCGCCTGCGATTCCTGGCCCAGGGCGATGGACCGTACCTGCTGGCCTTCGGCAGCCGCCGCGCCGAAACGGCGCCGATCCAGCAATGCGCGAACCTGTTGTCGGACGTTCGCGGCGAGGATCTCGATCAGCTCATCGGCTCGGGCGTCGTGGGAACGTCGCGCACGCTGGGCGGCGAAACGGCGCTGAAGCCGCTCCCCAAGCAAACCCCGGTCCGGCTGGTCATCCTGTGGGGCGTGCTGATCGTCGGTGTCGGGTTGCTGGTGGCAATGGCGCTGGCGCTGCTGAAGCGGGTGCGGCAGAACTGAACCGGCCGCCACGTGGTATTCAGACTATTGCCTTAACTTCTGGTAAGTGTCTAAATTTATATAGATAAATTTAGACTTTTCTATTCAATTCCTATTCAATGACGGCATGGACGCCGCCCTATCCAATCTGCTGGCCGCCGGAAGTCGCACCGGAGTCGAACTGCGCGAGGCCCTGGGCATTTCGCAGCCGACCCTGTCGCGGGTGCTGCGAAGTTCGCGCGACGAGATTGCCGTGCTCGGTCGCGGGCGCAATACCCGCTATGGCCTCTATCGCCGCATTCGCGACCTGCCGCCGGAACTGCCGGTGTTGCGTGTCTCGCAACGCGGTGACATCGAACGCATCGCCTCCCTCATCACGATCGCGCCGGATCGATTCTGGTTCGAGGATCATCAGCAGCCCGCGGCCAGCCGCGAGTTTCCGTCGCTGCCCTGGTTCATGACCGACATGCGGCCGCAGGGATTTCTTGGGCGGCTGTTTCCGCAGCGCTACGAAGACCTGATGCTGCCGGCGCGCATCGTCGACTGGAACGAAGATCACGCGCTGTATGCGATCGCGCGACGCGGCGAAGACCTTGCGGGCAACCTGCTGGTCGGCGAAGAGTCGCACGCGCGCTGGCTGGCTTCGATGCATGACACTGAAACGATTGCGCCGGGTGATCGTCACGTCCGCTACCCGCAGCTCGTCCGGGATGCGATCGAAGGCCGCATCGCCGCGTCCTCCGCTGCCGGCGAACAGCCGAAATTCACGGCAATCATCGGTGAATCCGCCGCCAGCGCCCGGCACGTGCTGGTGAAGTTCACGCCGTCGCTCGACACCGCCAGCGGCAGGCGCTGGGCGGATCTGCTCATCACCGAGGAAATCGCAGCGAGCGTGCTGCGTGCCCATGGCATTCGCGCGGCGACGTCGATCTGTTCCGTCTACGGCGAGCGCGCGTTTCTGGAAGTCGAACGATTCGATCGCATCGGTGCGCGCGGGCGACTCGGCGTCATTTCGCTGGGCGCACTCGACGATGAGTTCGTCGGCGAACGGATCGGCTGGTCGCAGTCGGCCGCGGCGCTGCTGCGGGCACAGCTGATCGATGCCGACGCTGCGCGAACGCTGCGCTGGCTGAATGCGTTCGGCGCGATGATCGCCAACACCGACATGCATCTGGGCAATGCTTCTTTTCTGCATGAAGGCAGCGCGCGGTTCGAACTTGCACCCGCCTACGACATGTTGCCGATGTTCTATGCGCCCGTCGGCAACGAAGTCCCGGCACGCCGGTTCGCACTGCCGGCGCCGACGCCGGCCACGGCCGACCAGTGGCGTGCCGCCTTGCCTGCCGCCCGGACGTTCTGGCAGGCCGTCGCGGATGACGCCCGTGTTTCACCGGAATTCCGTGCGCTGGCGGGCGGTCACGCCGTCATGTCATGAGCTGTCGGACATTGCCTGAATCCAGCCGCGAACCGGGCGCCGCCCAGTGCCCGACGGCCGGGATTTCGGCCTAGAATCCCGCCCCCGATCCCTGGGGCCTGTGTATCCATGCGTTTTCCCGACCCTTTCGACGTCATCGTCATCGGCGGCGGCCATGCCGGCACCGAGGCCGCGCTTGCCGCGGCGCGGATGGGATCGCGCACGCTGCTGCTGACCCAGAGCATCGAGACGCTCGGGCAGATGAGCTGCAATCCGGCCATCGGCGGCATCGGCAAGGGTCATCTGGTGAAGGAGATCGATGCGCTCGGCGGCGCGATGGCGCGGGCGGCGGATCGGGGCGGCATCCAGTTCCGCACACTCAATGCCAGCAAAGGCCCGGCCGTGCGGGCGACGCGCGCACAGGCCGATCGCGTGCTCTACAAGGCGGCGATTCGCGGGATGCTGGAGAACCAGCCGAATCTGACGCTGTTCCAGCAGGAAGTCGCCGATCTCGTCATCGAGCAGGATCGGGTGCGCGGTGCGGTCACGCAGACGGGTATCGAGTTTCGCGCACGCGCGGTGGTGCTGACGGTCGGCACGTTCCTCGGCGGCAAGATCCACGTCGGCCTCACGAATTATCAGGGCGGTCGCGCCGGCGATCCGCCCTCGAACAAACTCGCCGAGAAACTGCGCGCGTTGCCGTTTCGTGTCGGACGGCTCAAGACGGGCACACCGCCGCGCATCGACGGTCGCACGATCGATTACGACGGCCTGCTGGCACAGCCGGGCGATGAGCCCACGCCGGTGTTCTCCTATCTCGGCCGTCGCAGCGATCATCCGCGCCAGATCCTGTGTCACATCACCGCGACCAACGAACGCACGCACGAGATCATTCGCGCCGGCTGCGATCGTTCGCCGATGTTCACGGGCGTGATCGAAGGCGTCGGTCCGCGCTACTGCCCGTCGGTGGAAGACAAGGTGCATCGCTTCGCCGACAAGAACTCGCACCAGATCTTCATCGAGCCGGAAGGGCTCACGACGCACGAGATCTATCCGAACGGCATTTCCACCAGCCTGCCATTCGATGTGCAGTTCGATCTGGTGCGCTCCATCAAGGGCTTCGAGAACGCGCACATCACGCGGCCCGGCTATGCGATCGAATACGACTACTTCGATCCGCGCGACCTGCACGCGAGCCTGGAAACCAAGTTCATCGGCGGGCTGTTCTTCGCCGGCCAGATCAACGGCACGACCGGTTACGAAGAAGCCGCCGCGCAGGGCATTCTCGCGGGCCTCAATGCGTCATTGCAGGTGCAGGGTCGCGAAGCCTGGTCGCCGCGCCGCGATGAGGCGTACATCGGCGTGCTCGTCGACGATCTGATCACGCGCGGCACCAGCGAGCCCTATCGCATGTTCACCAGCCGCGCCGAATACCGGCTGCTGCTGCGCGAGGACAATGCCGATCTGCGTCTGACGGCGAAGGGCCGCGAACTCGGACTCGTCGACGACGAACGCTGGGCGTTCTTCGAACGCAAAGTCGCGGCGGTGTCTGCGGAGACGGCACGACTCGACGCCGTCGTCGTGCATCCTCACCAGATCACGGAAGAGGAAGCCGTCGCCGTTCTCGGCGCGACGCTGCCGCGCGAAGCTCATGCGTATGCATTGCTGCGGCGTTCGGAGGTGACGTACGAAGCGCTGACGGGTCTGTCGGCCGTCGATCGTCCGCAGTGGATGAAAGAACCCGACGCCGATTCGCGTCTGATCGAGCAGGTGCAGCTGCAGCTCGAAGTACAGGCGAAATACACCGGCTACATCGATCGCCAGCAGGACGAGATCGAACGTCATCGCCGTCACGAAGAAACGCGACTGCCCGCCGACATCGATTTCGCGAGCGTACGCGGCCTGTCCACCGAGGTTCGCCAGCGACTGCAGGCGGCGCGGCCGGATACCCTGGGTCAGGCGGCACGCGTGCCGGGCGTCACGCCGGCCGCCATTTCGCTGCTGCTGGTTCACCTCAAGCGCCGTTCAGCCGGTTCCCGTTCGCAGCTTGCGGGCTGACCTGCCCGCGTGCGGCGGAGGATGCCTGTCCCGCCACTCAGCATTCGTCACATTCCGTCAAATCGGCGGCGCGACTCGCGGGCAAGGTGTGATTGCCTTCATCGTTTGATCGCCGACCGTCCTGCTACGCTGCGTTCCGCGCACCCCGTCCACCCATGCGTTCCCGGGTAACACGACGTTTATGGTCTGGTTTCTGATCTTCGCTGCCACTGTTTTCGCCCTGTATTTCTGGTTCCAGTACCAGGCACAGCAACGCGAGGAGAACAGTCCTCTGGCGAGCCATCGCACTGGCCACAATCACATCGGCCAGGTGGTGGTGCTCGAACAGGGATTGCAGAACGGTACCGGCCGTGTGCGTCTCGGCAATCGCGAATGGCCGGTCCGCGGCCCGAATCTGCCCGCCGGCGCGAAAGCGCGCGTGACGGGAGTGGATGGGACGATTCTGCTGGTGGATCGGGTAGCGGCGTAGTCTGCCCAGGCCGGCTGAAGCCGGCCCCACAGTTAAGAGAGTCGGTGGGCTCAGCCGGCTCTCATCCGCAGCCCTGTTCTTTCTTCGCCCGCTCGCTGTTCTGCTGCCACAGCGTTTCTCCCTGCGTCTTCGCCTGTTCCAGGATCGAAGGCGGCTGACCTTTCTCCAGCATGCCGATCGATTGCGAAAAGACGACCGCGTTCTGGACGTAGGCGTCGCCGGTACAGCCGGTTTCATTGAGTCGATCGCCGTAGTACTGCCAGCCGAGCATCTGCACGCGCGTCTGCCGATTGCCCCAGGGCATGCGCATCATCGAAGTGAATGCGAGCGGTTCGCCGTCCTTGGCCGCATCGAAGCCGAAGGGCGCGGCGCCGCCTGAATCGGCGGGATGGCCGTCGCAGCCCGTGGCCATGCAGTTGGCGAGTTCGACCTTGGCGCGCGGCAGCGTGCGGCCGGCCTGCTTGAACAGCAGGCGGATCGAAGAAACGTTCTCGGTGGTCTGACCGCGCTGCACGGCAATCAGGCGGCCCATCGCCATGGCCTGCTGCGCGGGCGCGTAGTTCCTGTCGACGGCCTGCTGCAGAAAGGCCTCGCGCTTCGCCGGATCGCGCACGAACTGCGCGAGCTCGGTGGCGCTGGCGGGATCGCCCGCCTCGGCGGCCTGACGCAGCCGCGATTCGATGCCCTGATAGTCGAACGGCGCCTGGCTGCAGCCCTGTCGCGCGCGTTCCTGATAGCTGCGCTCTGCATTCAGCACGCCGGCGATGCGCGCGAGTTTTTCCGTCGACACCATCGGCGCGAAACGCGCGAGCTGCGCCGGGATGTCCGCAGGCCGCGACTGCGAGATGCGATTGCACCAGTGCTGGATGCGCACCAGTGCGATCGTCGCATTGCGATCACCCGCGACACTGCGCTGACTCAACTGACCGATCGCGGCATCGGCCGAGCCCGCGCCCAGCGACTTCAATGCGTCGTCGCCGATGCCGAGTCCGACCAGCAGGCGTTTGTGCGCGACGTACTGCAGGCGTTCGTAGAAGGCGGTTTCGTCGGTGGCAGTGACGGTCGCCTGTGACGGCTCGGCGGCGGGCGCGTTCTCAGGTTTGGGAATGTCGATGGCGAAGGAGGCAGTGCACGCGAGCAGTGCGGTGAGGCCCGTGAGCGAAATGCCACACGACACGCCCCCTCCCTGCCCTCTCCCCTCGCTGGGGGATTCCGTCGCGCTTGCGCGCTCCTCCTCCCCGCAAGCGGAGGAGGGTGAAGAAAAGCGTCCCCTCCTCCGCGCAGCGGGGGAGGGACAGGGTGGGGGCTGCGTCGTCGCGCACATGAGCTACGGAGCAACGATGAGGTCGTACTCGATCTGCACGTTGCCGTTGAACGTCATCTGTCCGCTCTGATAGCTCTCGGCGGCGCCGGCGGAATCGGCCGCCATCGCCATCGTCTTCATGCGCGACATGACGGGCACCGGAACGAAGCCGGAGCTGGCGGAAATCGTGCGCGCAGCGCCGAGTCGCGCGCCGGCGGCCTTCGCCACGGTTTCGGCATTGAGCCGTGCGTCTTCCACCGCCTTCGCCAGCGCGCTGCGTTCCAGGTCGCGACGCTTGCTCGATTCCAGCCGCGGATCGCCGAGCTGATTGACGCCGAGATCGGTCGACTTCTCCAGCAGCGTGCCGAGCTTGTCGAGATCGCGCAGGTCCACTTCGACCTGCCGCGAGACGAAGTAGCCGATGAGATTGCGTTCCTTGGCGTTGTTGTCCCAGTTGTATTCGGGCTGCACGCTGATGCGCGTGGCGCGCACATATTTCTGATCGATCTTGAGATCGCGCGTGAGCTTCAGCACGGCTTCGACCGTCTTGGTGACTTCGGCGCGTGCATCTTCCAGGCGCGGTTTGCGCGATTCGACACCGAGCGTGACGATGGCCTGATCCGGTTCGGCCTGCACTTCGCCCTGGCCGGAGACGGCGACGATGCGCGGACGTTCCGCCTCGGCCGCGAGCGTGGCTGCAGAAAAGACGCTCGCACCGATCGCAAGACTGAGTGCCGGAAGCAGGTGACGGAATACTCGCTGGTTCATGTGGGGGATCCTTCGTTGTTGCTGACAGGGGGCTGCACACGCAGTTGCAGGCTTGGTCCGTCGCCATCGCTCAAGAGTTCAACGCCGCGCGCAGTATCTGGCGCACTGCGAAAAAAGTCTGTTGCGGTTAACCCAGCAGCGTGGGGATCAGCGTTCGTAGTCCGGATCGGTCCCGTTGCAAGGCTTCACCGCGCCCGGCAAGGATCGCCTGCAGATCGGTCACGGCGCGTTCGAACTCGTCGTTGACGACCACGTAGTCGAATTCGTTCCAGTGCGACATGTCGTCGATCGAATCGCGCAACCGTCGTGCGATCACTTCGTCCGAGTCGGTCTTGCGATCTCGCAGCCGTCGTTCGAGTTCGGCGCGCGACGGCGGCAGGATGAAAATGGAGAGGGCCTGCGGCATGGCGCCGCGGATCTGTTGCGCGCCTTGCCAGTCGATCTCCAGCAGCACGTTGTCGCCGGCATCGAGCATCGACTGCACCTGGGACTTCGAGGTGCCGTAGAAGTTGTCGAAGACCTGCGCGTGCTCCAGGAAGTCGCCGCGCTCGATCATGGCCTGGAACGTCGGCTTGTCGACGAAGAAGTAGTCGTACGTGTCCTTCTCCGTGGCGCGTCGTGCCCGCGTCGTATAGGAGATCGAAAAACGCAAGGACGGCAGGCGCTTCATGACTTCGCGCACCAGCGAAGTCTTGCCCGCACCCGATGGCGCGGCGATCACGAACAGCTTGCCCTTCTCGCCCTGCATGTCCTGCTATTCCACGTTCTGAATCTGCTCGCGCATCTGCTCGATGATCACTTTCATGTCC